>JANLQO010000487.1:0-3015 GCA_031367855.1 Planctomycetia bacterium
TTCTGGCGAACGTAGCTACGCGCCATGAATAATCCGGGTTTAATTCATTCAGGCAAGCGGCAGGGAAGAGTTTACCAACACGTGCGACCACTTCTCTGAGTCGTACAATTCAGCGTCGGAGATCCGCTGCTAATTGGTAAATCTCCCTCTGCAGGTCGCCCAATCCCATGGTTGTAGACAAAACGAAAAAGCCGTGGCATCGGTTGATACCACGGCTTTTGGATTTCGGATCGATTCGAGCCCCAGGCTACTTCTTAGCCTTCTTCTTCTTATCTGCTGGCTCTTCTTCCTTCTTGACTTTCTTCTTCTTCTTCAGCGAGACTTTGACGACGCGAGTTTTGGGAATGCCCAAGACAGCATCGCCTTCATGCCAACGCTCAAGTTCCTTCAATCGCTTAATCCGCTCGACGCGAGTCAGCACATTGCGAGACTTAATCGCCCCGCCACTCACTTTTAGGCTCTTGTCGAGCGTCATGATTCCTTCTCCGACCAAGTATTTCCAAACACCCGGCGCAAAGGCCGAGTAGAACTGATTTCGTGATAAGCCGAGAAGTATAGAGGGGGCTCGCTTTTTCGGCAATGGCCGTTTGAGCCCTCAAAACCCACTATTTTTTCTCCCTTCGTCACTTCTTCGACGACACGCAGTACAAATGCTTGTTCGAGCGGATGAATAATTCACCACCGCTAATGGCTGGGGTCGCGCTGAATTCTTCCGTCTCCGTCGTCACGCGATTCACGGCTATTTGCTTGAATTCTGTGCCCGCTTCCAATACGTAAGCGTCACCATTGCGGGCAATGAAGTAGATCTTGCCGTCAGCGATCACAGGCGATCCGTAATCAGTGCTGCCAAAACCACCCCCACCTCCGCCGCCGCCACCCCGACCGCCACGTCCGCCAGCGCCTCCCGGCCCGCCAGGTCCGCCGCCGCCAGCGCCGAATCCGCCAGCACCACCACCCGGCCCTTGAGCCGGTGCCGCTGCCTCGCCATTGGGACCTTTGAAGCGGCCGTCAAAAATCGTGTCGTGCGTCTTGGCATCGAGGCAGGTTATCGTGCGGCGCGAAACATAGTACATGCGGCCTTGGTAAATGATCGGCGATGCAAAGCTAGAACTATCGCGCCCTTTCCAAACCACTTGCGCCGCATTGCTGACATCGTCCTTTCCGCCAGCCTTCACCGCTATGGAGCCTCCACCGCGCCCCTCGACCGCAAACACCGTGTCGCCATCAACAACCACGCTTGAACTGAATTGATCACTATCTACATAGTTGCAGTACCAGCGCAATTTACCGTTCTTAGGATTCAAGCCCCAGATTTCTGAAGGCGCTCCAATTACCAACTCGGTCGAGTCTGCAACCTTTGCCAGAGCTGGAGTGCCCCATACGTTGCCAAGCGTGTCTGCATCGGAACGCCATTGCTCTTTGCCCGTGTACTTATCCAAGCCCACGATGGCGCGTCCCTCAGGCCCTGCAGGCACAATCACTAAGTCTTCAAACACGATTGGGCTAGAAGACGAACCCCATTCGCGGTCGTCAGAACTTGTTCCAACACTGGTCTGCCAAAGCTGGTTTCCCGACATGTCGTAAGCCAATACGCCGCTCTTGCCGTAGAAAACATATACATTTTTCCCATCGGACGTCGGAGTATGTGAAGCGTATCCGTGCTGCGGAACCCCCATGCCTTGGTAGGGGTCTTCGGCAACTGCTGACGGAACAACCTTCTCCCAAAGCGTTTTACCCGCCGCGCGATCGATGCATAGCAGATGACGCTTGAGGTCCTTTTCGCTTCCCATTGCTTCGCGGCTGACTCCGTACCCTGAATAACAAGTTACAAAGACTTTGTCGCCGACAACAATGGGGCACGAGACGCCCGAACCTGGCAAAGCGATCTTCCACTTCAAATTTTCTTTGTCGCTCCAAGTCGCTGGAGTGGCTTCTTTATCCTCCGCCACTCCCGAACCATTCGGGCCGCGAAACCGAGTCCAATCGGCTCGAGCGGAACTCACTATTCCGACGCCAACTGTGCAACCTAAACCTAACAACAACATCCGAATCCAGCGCTCTCGCGATTGAGACCGTTGTCTTTGATTCTGGGATTTTTTCATCTCACCCTCCGTAATTGCGATCCAAAGTAAAGCACCGAATCGGTTTGCACGGACAGCTTCACAAGCCATCAGCGACGCACGCAGAATACCATATTGAGTAGGCCCAAGCTTGAACCCAATTACAGTTCAATTTTTGATGTGGCTCAGACTTCCAGCCTGAGTTGGGTACCCCAGGACGGCATTGGGCTTAAACCCTACCGATTGCCGTGAGTTTCGCAGCCCTCGGCCTTCGACGAGCAGTTTGAATTGCCGCTAAATTCGGCAAAGCCGTCAAACTCGCCGCCAAATCTTGATTATTGGGGGCGTAACCGTCCACTTTGGCTGATTCCAAACGGCCGGCAATTAGCCTGTAAGCTATGGAATACACCGCTTACAAAACTGATTTGTCGCCTGCGACTCATAAACTTGCCATCATGTGCGCAACGCTGACCTGGACGATGGTCCTACTCAGCAATGTCGTCCATGCCGATGACTGGATGACTTGGCCTTCGACTTACACACACGAACCTGTTCACGGACAACGCGTCGATCAGTACGCACAGCCGGTTCAACCGATCGCCCAGCGCGATCCATCGTTCCAACGCAGCGGCTACCGAAACTATCGTAGCACGCTGCAAGGCGCCTACTCAGCCGACAATATGCACATTGTTGAACAATGGGGTGCGCCCGTTGTGCCTTACGAACAATGGCGATTTCCTTTCCGACCCTACGGCACTCCCTACGATGCATGGGGCCCACAAGCGCCGTACGGTGTTTTCAACGGTAACATCAACGCCAACCTAGGCCAACCCGGAAACTATCCGCCCCACGGCTACCAAGCTCCCCCGGGTTCCGCACCCTACACAGGTCAACCGCAGTCCGGCCAGCCGAACACAACCATGGGTTACCCTGGATACCCACAACCGGGATCCCC
>JANLQO010000502.1:0-11847 GCA_031367855.1 Planctomycetia bacterium
GTGCTCAACCCACCTGCACGTCAATCGGTATCCAGAACTTCAGCCTGTTGGATCTGGACGCTGATGATTTGATCGTTTTTATAACTGAGGCGGCCAAAAACTCGAATACGCTTTCCTAAGGATTCCAACAAAGTTGGATGCAGCATAGTATGGAACTTACCTTTGAGTCGTTGCTTCTGTCCGCTGATCGATAAACGCAATTCGCCTTCTTGGATGTCGAGAGCGGTAACTCCCAGCTTCAAATGGTTCGAGAGTCAGACGGCTAAATGCGAGTACATCGGATCCCATCGACCGAATATCCGCGAAATCGGGATTCGCACCGCGAACTTCGTCGTAGGCTGCGATGTGAGCTAGCTTTTGCGTCAGGTCAATCACTTCGCTAACCGTGTGTGCCGCAAGTGTATTCAGTCCACTGCAGTTTCCAGTCAAATGACGTCAGCGGAATCTCCTACACGCATCGACTCGACTTGCGCGTGCGTCAAAACGATGCTTGCTTTCGAGAGTTTGAATCTCAATCGGTCAGTGAAGTTCTGCGAACGTATTTCGCAATGACCTGGATCAAGTTCAGGTGGGCTACTGGGCGTAATTACCACCGAAAGACCTTCGGGGATATCGCTCACCTTCCAAATGCAAACTTCCCAACCATCGTGAACCGACGCGTTAATCTGTGCCAAAAGCTGCTTCGGCGAAGTTACCGCAAGGCGACTACAGGAAAGTCCAATTTCGCCTTCCCTGCGATGCAATGCAGCACTAGTCGCGCGCCAGAGTCCATCGGTCCTTTGAGTAATGAAGTCCATGCTCGGTCGCGGCGGAGGTATTCTCCGTAAGATGTACTCATCTCCGCTGACCGGTTCCATAGATTCTATTGCCGTGTGAGGTATTGAATGATTGTGCTGTAGGCACCTGAGTCACTACCTTCCACCTCTTCTTCTCGGCATTCGTAGTAGAATTTTGCCACCCCGCGTGGTGTGACCTCAACTGTCATCAACCACACACTTGTATCCCACTCAAAACAAACGTTGCCCTTGGCGTTCACTGCAATCATCGGCTGGAGAACGCTTACTGTTTTCGCCAGCTGTTCGAGAAAAATGCTCGAGTGAACAGCTGATAAGGAATTGGTCGGAAGTCCACCGTAACTATCCCAATTGTCGGGCAAGTTTGCTGCTGCCTGTAGCTGCTGCGAGCAAAAATCGAACCAATGCGCGTAATTGCGATGCCTTACAAGTCCTTCAACTCTTTTGGTTGAGGTTTCGACATTGTGACGAACGCTCGTCTGTGATTCAGTCAATTTCTTGCCACCGTTCTTTTCTTACTATGGGGCTTGTTAGCTTACAAAATACTTCGATGAGCCACGAGTGTGCCAAGTCCAAGGAGCTTCGCAATTCGCCTTCCGTATGATTGATTCGAGAAGTGAGTTGGAACGTTACATAAGGGCTACCATCATCAAATGATGTGTTCAGCTCGGCGTACAGTCTCCCCTTGCCCTCCAATGCGAAAGTTCTATTCAGCGTGAACATTTCAAATGAGCCTATCCGAGTTTGAAAGACGCTCTCCACCATCTGTTCAATGCTCTCACCTTCGAGAGGCCGGACGTGATTCAGATACATCACTTCGCAAAGCAGGGGCTGAATCGGCCCAAGTGCGTTACTGGCACAATAGTCAATGAATATAGTTAATTCATCTAAGCAGGCCGCAAGATTTGCATCGTAGCTCGGATAGCCGTTTGCATCACGCGTCGCGGCTTTCGAAAGCCAATGGTAGGCAAAGCGGTTACGCTGCACTCGAATAAGTCGGTCTTCACGTTCGTTTTCAAACTGCGCGCAGCCTACATCCTGTTGCGTACTTAATTGAAACTGAAGTCGCTTTCGATGAGGGGGAAACGTCTCAACGACTGGCGGAATTTCTTGTATGTGGGTGAACTTTGGGAATCGCTCGCGAATTCGCGGATAATACAGTCCGTGATGGAGCGTGCTCCAGTGAGGTAAATCGCTAAACTGAATCTGCAATGCAGTTTCAACGACCGGTGGATTTTGAAGATTTAGCTTTGAGACGGCTGGCATCGTTCCATTAGTTTCAACATGTCGCGGATTTGTTTTCGAACGTCCAACTAAAGTGTACGTTGAAATAGGTAGATTTGTTTTACCAAAATCTGTGGCACTCGTCCAAATGGCACCGATGTTACGAGTTTCACCGCCAATTGCGGAAAATTGGGTAAAAGGGCATAATTCGGGGTTTACTTGAAGACCCCCTCTTGCATTTCTGGTGTCGCCTGTAGGGAGTTCGTTGGGAATCCAAAACGCTAAGCTGGCGCTACTTTCGCGAAGCGAAAGGCGACTAAGGGCGACGAAGGGCGACTCTGAATGCAGCTGATCACAGAATAGGTTTAAGCGCCGTGGATGACAAACTGGCTTATAACGGCATCACTTTTGACGATGTGCTGCTCGAACCGCGCTACAGCTCGTTCATGCCAGCTGAGGCGGATGTCTCTACGCAATTGACGCGGAACATTCGGCTGAAAGTGCCGCTCCTATCTAGCCCGATGGATACGGTCACGGAAAGCGAAATGGCAATCGCGTTGGCCAAAGTGGGTGGACTGGGCGTGATCCACAAAAACATGTCCATCGAAGCTCAGATGGAAGAGGTCACCAAAGTCAAACGGAGCGCTAATGGCATCATTCCGGATCCGGTGACACTGCATCCGGATGACGATGTTTCCAAGGCCCGCGAACTGATGGATCAACAAAATGTGTCGGGAGTGCCCATCGTGGAACGCGATGGACGGTTAGCTGGCATTATCACGCGACGCGATCTGCGTTTTCTGGAACAGGCTGTAACTCCAATCAAAAACGTGATGACTCGGGAAAATCTGGTCACCGCCACAGGAACTGTAACGCTTGAGCAAGCTGAGAAGATTTTAACGGATAAAAAGGTAGAGAAACTTTTACTGGTAGACGATGAATACAAACTGACGGGACTCATCACCATCAAAGACATCGACATGATGAACCGCTATCCGAATGCCTGCAAAGATCCAGGCGGACGGTTGCGAGTCGGTGCGGCGGTGGGAGTGTTCGATTTCGATCGAGCTGAGCAGTTGATTGGCCGTGGCGTCGACCTCCTGGTGGTCGACAGCGCTCATGGTCATTCCCTGAACGTGATGGAGACTGTCAAGCAGATCAAGAAGCGTTGGACGATCGATGTAGTAGCCGGTAACGTGGCTACCTTTGAAGGCTGTCGCGACTTGATCGAAGCCGGTGCGGATGCAGTGAAGGTGGGAATCGGGCCTGGTTCGATTTGCACAACACGCGTCATCTCCGGAGTGGGTGTTCCACAGATCACAGCGATTTACAACGCGAGTAAGGCGGCTGAGGCAGCCGGGGTTCCAATTATCGCTGATGGCGGCATTCGCTACAGCGGCGACGTCACCAAAGCCATTGCGGCGGGTGCCAGCGCGGTGATGATTGGCGGCTTGTTTGCTGGTTTGGCTGAGAGCCCGGGACGAACGATTCTCTACCAAGGTCGAACTTTTAAAGTTTATCGAGGCATGGGATCCCTGGGCGCGATGATTAAAGGTTCAAGCGAAAGATATCGCCAGTCCGGCAACGAAAACTTGTTAAAGCTCGTTCCGGAAGGCGTGGAAGGTCGCGTCCCATTCAAAGGGGCTTTAGCAGATTTTGCTTACCAGTTGGTAGGGGGTCTGCGAGCTGGGATGGGTTACTGCGGCACACGAAACATAGATGAACTTCGTACGGAAGCGAGGTTCATAAAGATCTCGCCTGCGAGTGTCAGAGAGAACCATCCCCATGACATTGCCATTACGCAAGAAGCACCTAACTACAGCCAAGAGTATGTTCCGTCGGGTGACGGCAACTAGGGCGGCTGAAACTAGCCAAACATGGCTGGCCCAAGCCTGCAGGGCGGTGCTGCTCAGCGGTTGCTCGATGGGTGCAGTCGCATCCATGGGGCCGATCGCCTCCGGCCAACAACCCGGGTGGCAACCGACCCGGATTCCCAGTCACTCTGACGCGCGGCCATTGAACGTATCTGCGCAAGTTTCGACCAGCCCAGAGAAAAGCAACCCAGCGAAGAACGACCCAGCGAAGAACGACCCAGCGAAGAACGACCCAGCGAAGAACGACCCAGCGAAGAACGACCCAGCGAATCAGAGCACAAGCCCAAGTTCGGGAGTGGTGTTGCGTTGGAAATCGGTAACGAGCAGCCCCGCAGCGACCAAGTCCGCACCGGTGAGTTCACAAAATAGGGAATCCGCGCTGGGGGCTCTACACAGCAACACGCCAAGTAGCAGCATGCGCGCCATTCAACCTGCTGTGGCGCAAGCGAACGGTCCCGCGCATGGTAGGGTCAGTCCAGCATCGGGCTGGACCACTAATCCGCTGCGAGGCGAGCCAGGCGTGCGACCGGCGAACTATCAACAACAACCAGCGAATCCGCAGGGAAATCCGCAGGGAAATCCCCAGGGCGATCCGTTCGGCGATAGTCAACTACCATCGCCGGCTGGAGGTGCGCCAGCGATTCCGCCGCGCACAATGCCCCAGTTGCCGCCGTCGCAACAATTGCCGAACGATCCGCTGTCCGACATCGAGCTGCCACCCGCGCCCGGTGGAGAAGAGGTGCAGGCAGAACCAGTAAGTCCTTTCGATCGCCAAGCGAATCCCAAATTTGATCCGTTGGGTGGCAAGGAACCGGCTCCCGACGCAACCAACGCTGAGAATTCCGCAAGGGATAGGGAAGACCTCAAAATACCGAAGCTCAAGAAGAATGCCAACACGCCTTCGTGCAATGATTTGCGAGATCGTGTTCGCCAAATGCGCTTAAGCGATATCAGTTTGGATGTGTCGCCCAAGTTTGGTGAGGGGCTACGGGCTCGAGAGGCCGGCGCGCAGGAGCGCTTAGATTTCGCTGCATCAGCGCCCATCCGAGATTGGACTGACTACACGGGGACCATCGTTGCCAGCGGGCGCATGGTGGATTTGCGAGACGATCGAGTGGTGCTCGATGTGAACGGTCGCGAGCAGATGATTCCTGTTCGAGACTTGAGCGATATCGATGTCGCTTATGTGGCCGACGTTTGGAATCTGCCATTGCAATGCAGTATCGGTTACGAAGCCTATGCGGGCCGGCAGTTCACTCCGAGCGCGGTTGAATGGAAAGCTTCTGGCCTGTGCCACAAGCCGCTATACTTCGAAGACGTGCAACTGGAGCGCTATGGTCACGAAGTCGGGCCTGTGTTGCAACCGTTGCTGAGTTCCGCGCACTTTTTCGGCAACATGTTGATTCTGCCCTACAAAATGGGTATTCATCCGCCGGGAGAATGCCAATATCCACTCGGTTACTATCGCCCAGGCGACTGCGCTCCTTACATGATTCAACCCTTCCCGTTCAGCTTGCGTGGTGCAGCCATGCAAGCGGGCTTTGTAACAGGTGCGGGGGCACTGATTCCTTAAGGTGCAATGCGTTGGGGGGTGGCTGAGCGTAATCCGGAGTTGACTGTGTCGCAGTCTATTGAGTCTATTGAAATTCGGAAACCGCTCCGCAGCGAGATACCGCGGTTAGCTGAGCTGGGAAGTCGATTGTTTCAGCAGACCTTCGACGGATTGTACAGCGACGTCGATTTACAGGCCTTTCTCGATCGAGTCCATTCGCCTGCGGGAGTGGCCTACGATTGGGATCAGGGGTGCGAGTTTTGGATCGCTGAAGCGACGGAGGCTGCGTCCTGGGTGGGTTATTGCAAGGTGGGGCCGATAAGTGTTCCGGTTGACGTGGGTGAACTTCGGGCGCTCGAGCTGCGTCAGATCTATGTCGAGCGAGCCTATCATCGACGGGGTATCGGCGCTAGGTTTATGCAGCACTTTCTCGATCTGTGCCGGATTCGCGATATCGAAATGGCTTACGTCAGCTGCTGGACAGAGAATGTGCAGGCCTTAGCTTTCTATGCTTGTTACGGTTTCGAAGTGGTAGGCACGTATGATTTTGAAATCGGCGCGCACCGAGACCAGGACCATATTCTCTGCAAGCATTTGAAAGCGACTTAGCATCGAGCCGACGCTGACGCTCGGTTCACAGGCTGGAAGCCTATGCCACCCATTACTCAGGCCATCCATGGAGACAATGCTGGCATTGCGAGCGATCTTGGCTGGGGGAGCTGAATTTGCTATCGGTTTACCAAGGACCGGCCCAGCATGTTGCGCGAGACACCCCAGCTAAAACTTTTTTTGCTTGCGATTTGCCTCGTGGGTGCAGAGTTGTTATTGGGTTGCAATGCGCTGACGCATCGCAACGACCGGGCTCGCAACACGGATCGACCCAGCGGCAAGTGGCAAGCCAGGTTCGCGTCGACGCGCCAACGTATCACCAACGTCCAGCGCCCCGCGAATTCGACGGCCTCGCATCATCGCGATTGGCGCACGGACTTAGCGGTGTTGCCCTACGCCGAAATTCGCAGCGATCGTGTACGACTATTCAATATCCGCGACTGCACTTATCGATCCGAATCGGATTACGATGTGCGGCACTTTGATCGTGAGATCATGCTTGCCGATGTGCGGACGATCGACTTCATTGTGGTGCCGTTCAAGGAGACACCGCTACTGGCGCACACGATGTTGAGTTTCGGCATGGCGGACGGCGAGCATATTGTATTTACCGTTGAAGCCCGTTTGCAAAAAGGCCAAAGCTACGCAGCCATCGGCGGTGCGCTGAACGAATTTGAGCTGATCTACATTGTGGGTACTGAGAAAGATTTGATTCGCTTGCGGACCGATGTGCGCAAGGTCGATGTTTATCTTTATCCGATTCTCGCCACGCCACAGCAGGTTCAAAAAGTGTTCGTGGCTGCGGTCGCGCGGGTCAATGCGATCGCACGGCAACCGGAGTTCTATGACACCCTGACCAACAACTGTACCACGAACATCGTTGATTTGATCAATGAATTAAAGCCCGGTGCGATTCCTCAAGATATCCGTGTGTTGTTGCCGGGCCATTCCGATCGACTAGCCTACGACCTCGGCCTGCTAGCGGTCCAGGGGCCTTTCGATCAAATTAAAGCCTCCTCCAGAATCAACTTCGCCGCGCAATTGAACTACGATGCGAATGATTTCTCGCAACGGATTCGCATGCGCTAACCCGGTCGTAAGCTGCCGTAAGCTACGGGTGGCACGTCCCTGAGTCTTCGTAGGGCGTGGTGAATCGCCTTTCCATCACGCCTTTCACAGACTCAGGAACGTGCCACAGGAAAAAAACAGCGATGGCCGCCTGCTATCGAGCCAAGTTGATCGGCGATAAACTTTGACATTCCAACTCCAACCGACTTCTCATCGAAGGGCGACAGCAGTGAAAGCGGCATACATCGAGCGAACTGGCCCTGCGGATTGCATTCAGTACGGCGACTTGCCCGATCCGGTACCTGAACCGAATCAAGTGTTGGTCAAAGTCGGTGCGGTTTCAGTCAACCCCATTGATACTTACATTCGCAACGGAGCCAACTACTGGGAGTTGCCCAAGCCGTACGTTATCGGTTGCGATTTTGCAGGAACCGTGGTTGAAGTCGGCGCGAATGTCCTCAGTTTTCACGTGGGTCAACGTGTCTGGGCCAGCAATCAAGGCTTGCTGGGGCGGCAAGGTTGTTTTTCGGAGTTGGCCGCCGTCGACAAGCAGTGGTTGAATCCGACACCTGAGGGTGTGCGCGACGAAGATGCTGCCGCGTGTGCGCTGGTTGCGATCACAGCGCATTTAGGATTGCTGCGAGAAGCCAAGTTGCGGCCGGGCGAAACAATTTTCGTACGCGGTGGCTCGGGTGGAGTAGGCTCGATGGTTTTGCAGATGGCCAAAGCGATCGGTGCTACGGTGATTACAACCGCTGGCGGCGAAAAGAAGGCTCAACTTTGCAAGCAACTCGGCGCCGACCACACGATCGACTATCACCGGGGCGACATGAAAGAGCAAGTCTTGAACCTGTGTCCGGGGGGGGTGAACGTATTCTGGGAGACGCTGCGCGAACCGGATTTCGATCTGGCGGTGTCGGTGATGGCTGAGCGCGGGCGGATGGTATTGATGGCCGGACGCGATGCGCGGCCCGCGTTTCCGGTCGGTCCGTTTTATGTGAAGGGCTGTTCGCTACATGGCTTTGCGATGTTCAAAGCGACACCCGATGAACAGCGGGCGAGTGCCTCGGATATCAACCACTGGCTGGCGAGCGGAAAACTGCGTTCAGTCATCGACCGCGTCCTGCCGCTCAGCCAAGCCGCAGAGGCTCATCGGCTGCAGGAAAGTCACACCCTTATGAAACAGAGCAGTTTGGCCGGGAAGCTAGTGCTTAAACCTTGAGAATAGATCGGGCGAGCGAGGCTCCTGCCGAGCTTTATGGGGCAATTACGACTAAAGAGACCGTCCGGTTCAGTTGGAGTGCAGGACCTGGAATTGGTTGATCCCGGAATAACGTGCGCTCAGGAGGCTGACTTTGAGTTGGTGGGTCGCTCCTGCCGGGTGCGACCATCGCTGAGGCACGCGAATCCAGGTGGTTTGGGCCATCCTAATCAACGCCGTCAAGGTGCCTCTACTCCCACAGAGGTCTGGGGCGGGGGCCGAGATTGGACTATAATCTCGCGATTCACTTTCAAAACCAGCAGACTGTTGCCCATGCAGCTCCCGCCGCCAATAGACCCAAGTCACCCATCGCTTCATTTTCGCCGAATGATGTTTTTGCGCGGACCCAATCTCTGGTCTCGCCATCCCGTAGTGGAAGTTTGGGTAGACCTCGCCAATCTCAAGGATTGGTCCAGCGAGCTGATTCCGGGTTTCAATGATCGCTACAAGGCCTGGTTGCCGACAGTTATTGAGCATCGTTGCAGTGTTGGCGAGCGCGGTGGATTTTTTCAGCGTTTGGACCGTGGCACCTACTTGGCGCATATCCTCGAGCACACTGCCTTGGAGTTGCAGACGCTCGCGGGCCGCAATGTGGGTTTTGGCCGCGCGCGGGAGACAAGCGAAGAGGGGGTTTACAAAGTCGCCGTACGCTACGAAGAGGAAACGGTCGCCGAGCAATGCTTGCTGGCGGCTCGCGAACTGTTGTTAGCGTGCGTATACGACCAACCTTACGATGTGGCGGCCAAGGTCAAGCAACTGCACGAATTGGCTGATCGCAAGTGCTTGGGGCCGAGCAGCAAAGCAATCTTAAATGCTGCGATCGCACGCAATATTCCCTATCGTCGGCTGAGCCAAGGAAGTTTGGTGCAGTTGGGACATGGCTGTAAACAGCGACGCATTTGGACAGCAGTCACCGATCGCACAGGCTCGATCGCCGAAGCGCTGGCGAGCGACAAACAGATGACCCGCCAACTGTTATCAGCAGTCCACGTGCCAGTTCCTGAAGGCCGTTTGGTTGAAGACGAAAACGACGCGTGGGTGGCGGCCCAGGAAATCCTTGGGCCGGTCGTGGTGAAGCCGCGTGATGCCAATCACGGCCGCGGGGTGTTCGCCAACTTGACCGAGCGCAGCGAGGTGGTCGACGCGTATCACGAAGCCAAGAATGAAGGGAGCGGCGTCATGGTCGAACGCTTTATTCCAGGCATCGAACATCGCGTCTTAGTTGTCGGCGGCAAAGTAGTTGCGGCCACATGTGGTCGGCCGGTTAGTGTCGTAGGTGATGGGAAACACGATGTGCTGGAGTTGATCGCCTCGCAAGTCAACAGCGACCCACGCCGCGGCGATACGGAAACGCAACCTTTGTCGCCTATTGGAGTCAGTCCAGGTTTGTTGCTGATGCTGCGGCAACAGAAACTGCAGCTTGAATCCATTCCCGAAGCAGGTCGCGAAGTCATCATCAAGCGGCACGATAACTTGTCCGAAGACGTAACCGATCGGGTCCATCCCGCAGTGGCACATCGAGTTGCCTTGGCGGCGCGCACGATTGGATTGGATATTGCCGGCATCGATCTGGTGCTCGAGGACATCTCGCGACCGATCGAAGAGCAGCGCGGCGCGGTGGTCGAAGTCAACGCTGGTCCCGGCCTGTTGATGCATCTCACACCCAGCGTCGGTCAACCGCGTCCAGTTGGCGAACACATCATCAATCACATGTTTGGCTCGGGCGAAGATGCGAGAATTCCGATAGTTTGCGTGGCGGGGTCCCATGGCAAAACCGCGGTGGCACGCACGTTGCATCGCATACTTAAGCAGCAGTTCTGTGGTGCCGCACTGGCTGACAGTATGGGCATCCAAGTTGGCGATTGGGAATTGGCCGCGACGCCCAGCGATGATGCCCAGAGCGCTCGCGATGTACTTGCCAATCCCGACGTTACCGCAGCGGTATTCGAAGCGAGCATCGAGAGTATTTTGCAACATGGCTTGGGCTTCGACAAATGCGATGTTGCGATCATCACTAACATAACGCAGGTCGATCTCGGCGGTGAGTTCGACTTATGGAGCGACGAGCAGGTGTTTGCCGTCGAACGCACGCCGGTCGATGTCGTGTTGGAACGCGGTACCGCAATTCTCAACGCCGCCGATCCCCTGGTAATGCGGATGAAGGGGTTGAGCAAAGGCAGCGTGATTTTATTTGCGGTGGATGCCAGTTTAGACTCCATCGCACAGCAGTTGGTCGAGGGCAAACGGGCTGTGGTGGTTGCCGAGAACTCCATTTGGTTATGTACCGGCAATCAACGCGAGTGTTTGATGGCACTCGATTCGCTCGATTTGCAATCGCCATTTCAACTCGAAAATACACTTCCCGCGATCGCTGCCGCCTGGCATTTAAATATCCCCGCCGAAAAGATTACCGCTGCGGTACGCGCGCAAAGTTAAACCGCCAGCAGCCGAGCATTCTTCATTCATTGAAAAAAGCACTCACTTATGTCATTCGAAATCGATCTGCGCAGCGACACTGTCACTAAACCCTGCCAAGCCATGCGTGCGGCGATTGCCGGTGCGGAGGTTGGCGACGATGTGATTGGGTCGGATCCGACTGTGGAAGCGCTGCAAGGCTATGTGGCGGAGTTGCTCGGTAAGGAAGCGGCGTTATTTATGCCCAGTGGATCGATGACCAATCAAATTGCGATTCGGCTGCATTGTCAACCTGGCGATGAGTTTCTGTGCGAAGCAGATTGCCATGTTTATAACTACGAACAGGCCGCTTTTGCACAGCTCAGCGGCATCGTAGCGCGAACCATCCAAGGCGTGAACGGCGTGCTTGAGCCCGACCAGTTGCTGGGCAAGATTCGCCCCGGGGGCGATCACTTGGTGCGGACTAAGTTGGTGTGTTTGGAAAACACCCACAATCGAGGTGGTGGCACGATTCAGCCGCTCGAAAACGTCGACGCGATTTGTGCTTGGTCGCATGAAAATGGGTTGGCAACGCATTTGGACGGTGCTCGGTTGTTCAATGCCGTGGCCGCTACCGGCATCGATGCCAAGCGTTGGGCTCAGGGTTTCGATTCCGTCAGTGTCTGTTTTTCGAAGGGGCTCGGCGCACCTGTCGGTTCTGCATTGGCAGGCACACGCGAATTCATACAGCGCGCGCGCCGCGCCAGAAAGCTGTTCGGCGGCGGGATGCGGCAAGTGGGAATTCTTGCTGCAGGGGCGCTTTACGCATTGCAAAAAAACCGAGAGCGGCTGACCGAAGATCACGCCAATGCAAAACTGTTGGCCGAGGCTGTGCGAAGATCGCATGGCCTGCGCCTCGATCCTGAGCCCGAGACGAACATTGTGGTCGTCAGAATCGATCCGGCTCTCGGCAATTCGGCTGACTTTTGCAAGGAACTCGGCGATGAGGGCGTTGGGGCATTGCCGTTCGGCCCAAACCATTTGCGATTTGTCACGCACCTGGACATAAGT
>JANLQO010000563.1:0-1696 GCA_031367855.1 Planctomycetia bacterium
AACCGTGATTGGCATCTCGGCTCGCAACGCCATCATGCTGATCAGTCACTATCGCCATCTGGCTTCAGAAGAAGGTGTGGCGAGCGGTCGCGAATTGATTCTTCGTGGTGCAGAAGAGCGACTAGCACCGATCTTGATGACCGCTCTAACCGCAGCGTTAGCGCTTACGCCGCTCGTCTATTCAGGTAGTCTACCTGGCCAAGAAATCGAATACCCTATGGCGATTGTCATCCTGTTCGGGCTAGCCGCTGCAACCATCGTCAATCTATTTGCGCTGCCCCTGCTGTTTGAAATGCTCACCATTCGCAAATCGCGAGGGCTGCAGCGGTTGTAACGCGGACTTCGTTTTGGTGAGCCGTCGGCGTTAGCCGCCAGCGGCTCACCAAGTCCAAGCGACCTTGTCTTTCCTTATATCGATCGTGCTATCTGCAAGCAACTCGAATGGCTACACAGGTGTTCTACTTTGCTTTTCCGGCCGCTTTCGCAATCGCAAAATCGACTAACTCTTGACAGTGAAAGAAGCCGGGCCAGTGATTGTGGCCTTGGTCATCAATAACGATCAATTGCACCAGCGATTGCTGGCCAGCTTGGCTGTAAACGGACTTCAGTTGAGCTGAGTTTTGTTTCAATGGAACGACTTCATCGATCGCGCCGTGAATGATCGCAACTGGGATCTTGGCGTCAGCAAGTTTGCGAACGTTGCGAATCGGATTGAATTGAGCGAGTTGCTTCTCAAGTTCTTCAGGCGAGAGACCATAGGCCGGCGCGGCTTTAGCAACGCCTGGGTAGGTGGTTAAGTCGAAGACGGGATAGATGCAAGCCATCCCGGCGACTTTGTCTGGATTGCGAATCGCCCAACTGCTTACCCACAAGCCGCCACGACTGCGACCAAGCACACTGGGACGCGGCGCGAAGCCCCGTTTCTCCACCAACAAGCTGTACAACTTGTCCAGCGCATCGCAGCCAGCGGGGCTGCCATACGCTTCGCCAGCATCCACTCCCGCTACGGCGATGCCAGCCGCCAAAAACTGCTCATGCATCCATTTCTCATGACTGTCTGGGTAGTTTGGCAACAGAGTCGGTGCGTACATGATCCACGGTTGAGGCTTCGATCGCTTGCTTGCTTCGGGCAAGAAAACGAAACCCGGCATGCCATCGACATCAAAAACTTCCCCGGGCAGGATCAGTTGCTCGGCGGTGACTCGTGGCTTTTCTTGACCGTTAGCCGAGTTAAAAAGAAATGGAGCGGTGAGGCAGAATACAGCAAGTAACATCCGCAATTGAGTCATTTTTTTCTCCCGAAGTTTGAGTGGTCCCACGGATGATGATCTTGTCGCATCCCGTCAAGCACTTGGATGGACCTGCTACAATGTAACGCAAACGGTTCGCGCGGGTTTGTAGGTCGCGATCAATTCACATACCGAAGGGCGAAGCACTGTGGACATTCAGAACATCTTGGATCAACTTTTGGGCAGCGGCAAGCAGATGGCCGCGAAGACAAAAGACTTTGCAGAATCGAAATTAGGCATCCCAGCGTCGGGCGAGGCACGCCATGACGCCATGTCGAATCTAGGCAAAGGAGCCGCAATCGGAGGCTTGTTTGCGCTGTTGTTGGGAACCAAGGCTGGTCGCTCGGTGACGGGCAAAGCGGTTAAATATGGAAGCATCGCCGCCGTTGCGGCAGTCGCCTATAAGG
>JANLQO010000575.1:0-2969 GCA_031367855.1 Planctomycetia bacterium
CAACGGTCGCAAATAACGGGAAGAATCTCCATGGAGGCTTGGGCTTTTTTCGCTGCTGGGACGTAGATGTCGTTGGATGCCATAATTGTCTTTCGTCTAGTAAACGTCTAGTAAAATTGAATGCCGTTGCGGTCCTCTGCAATTATCTTAGCAACTTGCAGCTTTCTTCGAATCCACCTCAGTGCTTATCGCGATCTGGGCCCCATTTGAGACCAAGCCTAGTTGCTTGTCTTGCTCAAGCGGGCTATGTTCCGACATGGAGCATTCCCTCGAACTTGAAGATGGTTGTAAGAGAAGTAGGTGTCGCCATGCCAAGCTGCCTAAAAATTGCGGCATTTTGTTTGCTGGTCAATTTGCTTAATCCAATGATTTATGGACAAGATCGGAAACTCATTGAAGTAGGCAAGTCAGCAAGTTGCATGATCGAACTGCCGAGCAAGAAGGGCTATTCTACTGCATTCTGTATTCATGCGAACGGTCTTTTCATAACCAACCAGCACGCGGTCGATAGGAAGAAGATCGGCGACACTGTGAACCTGATCATGAACTCAGGATCAGATAAACAGGCAGTGCTACCAGCGAAAATAATTCGACAAGATGCGAAAGTTGACTTGGCGTTGCTCAAATGTGAAGGCAGCCGCAGTGAGTTCGCGTATCTCAAGCTTGCTCAAATTCCCAGTAGCTTTGAGAACCTGAACGTTGCGGCTTTTGGTTTCCCTTACGACGGTGGAACCGTTTCGGAGAGCGTTGGCAAAGTCACCTCGGTTCGTCGCGAAAGGAAAGGACCCCATTTGCTGCGACTCGATTTATTTTTGAATTGCGGAAACTCAGGCGGTCCAGTCCTGAATGATTCGGGAGAGCTGGTGGGAGTGGTCAACTTTGGCCTGCCCCAAACTACAGTCAGTTTTGCGATTTCGATTGAAACCGTCACTCAATTCTTGACTACCCCCGATGTTGCGGCAAACGTGCCGTTAGTAAATGCATCCAGCTTGACTCTTCCCAAGGAAGTGGAGGTTTTGCTTACGCCATTTACAGGCGAGTTGCCGGAGGCAACGGTGGAATTTTGGTTGTATAAGGGAAACGACGAACCGAAAAGATTTGATCTAGTCAAGAAGAGCATTAACCGTTACTCGGGCGTTATTCTCGGGACCACTCAGGCGGATCTCTACGGAAAATTTAAATTTAAAAGCGGCAGTATCGAGGCAACGATCAAGAACGAAAAAATAAAATGGGATGGCCAGGAAGTCTCCGTTTCCGATCTCAGTTCTATTGATGTGAATCAAGAGTCCGGCGGCGACGCGGAAGTTACATTTGCCAACGGCCAAAAGAAGAAAATCCCTGTCAATGAATTGCCAACCTTACGGATTGATTTGGGAAACTACCCTGCTAGCGTTAATCTCGCAAAAGCCAGTCACTTTGAGGTGGTTAAAACTGCGGTGGATGATTCGATGTCTTATGTCATCATCGTTAAGAATGCTGGCAAGGAGATTTATCGCTCAAACTCAACCAAAGCGATGGAAATCACCTCCAAAAAGGCGGTCGAAGACGTGTCCAAAGCTGTGGCTTCGGCAAACAATGATGTTGCGGTTGAATCTAGCCCCCGAGTTCGAAAGCCCACGCCTCTGCCTGACGGCGCGGTAACGATCCCGATGCCGGGGAAAATTACTGATGTAGTACAGGCCCATGCCGGTGATTATTTACTAATTACGCTTGGTACCGAAAAGAAACTTGTCATTGTAGACATCGCAAAGGCGACCATCGCCGAAACATTGCCTTTGTCCACCGATGAAGTTTCGGTCGCGGGTACGAACGATCACCTAGTTGTTCTCGATCGCGGCCGGAACTTACTGGAACGTTACTCGCTCAATGGCTTCAAACGCGAGACTGCGAACAAACCGCCCTTCAGTGGCGTGATAAAATCGATTACTGCTGGCAGTGCAACCCAGGGGCCGCTACTGGTCCATAAAGCCGAGGGTACCGAGGAGTTATCCAAAGCCAGTTTTATCGCGGTTGATCTTAAGACCTTTCAAGAACTCCCGAGGGACGGACAGTTCAGCGCGCGTTTTACCGTAATGCGGGACATGGTAAGCGTGCGGGCTTCTACCAATGGACGCATTTTCGGAATGTGGGCTACGAACCAAAGCCCTGAGGGAATCCAGGTTTTGGCGCTGACCGGAAAGCAGATGTTAGCAATGTACGAGCACGAATCTGCAGGCTACGTTGTGCCGTCGGTCGACGGAGCACACCTCTTCACAGCGTCCCGCGGAGTCTACACAGCTGGCTTGAAAAAACTGACCATGAAAGACCCTAAGTCCGTTGAAGCTCCCTGCGTCCCCACCTCCCATCCCCGATTCTATCTCTCGGTTCCCGATGGTCAAAGCGGGCAATTTAAGGGACGCAAGCCGGGAATACACGAGCTAGGTTCCAAAACGGCCTTGCTCGATCTGCCGGAGTTAGGATTGGACAGGGCCTCGGGCGACGAAGGTAGATCCGCGCGACAAGGTCTATCGCTAGACCAACGCATCTATCTTAACATGGCGCAAAACCGCTTGATCACGGTTCCTTTTGCCAATAGCTCCGTGATCTTACAGGAATACGACTTCAATAAGGAATTGAAGGAATCGGGCAAAGACTATTTCTTTGTATCCTCAAAACCCAACCGCATGTTTGCGCCAGGAAAACTCTATACTTATCAAATCGCTGGCGAAACCAATGCAAGTCATGTGAAGTACGAAATCGCGAGTGGCCCGGAAAAGATGGAGATTACTCCCACCGGAAAAGTCACTTGGGATGTTCCGCCAAACTTCAAAAACGAGTCAGTTGATCTAATCATCTCGTTGTCCAACGGAGAAGCCATGCAAACCTACGATAGCTTCACGATTTACCGGGACAGCAGATAATTGACTTGTCGGCGGAATTTGTGATTTTGGTTCCGGTCTGTTTGCGTGCGAACTGGCTTCAGTGTTCGC
>JANLQO010000436.1:0-11932 GCA_031367855.1 Planctomycetia bacterium
CCTCCGGTTTGGGACGCAACCGGAGGCTAACGCCTTCCGGCTGATATAATCTAACCACTGCAAAGAGCAAATCCAGTTCGGTCTCCTAAGCGGGACGCTCTCTAACGCGTTCCGGCTGATGATGCTAACCCTAAAATTAAATCTGGACAAAGCACTAATACGATGAGCAATTCGCCAAATCAAAATCCCAGCGTGCCGGAGGCTGTGGCGGATCCACAGTCGCTTGGCGGCACGATTGATATGGAAAAGTCTACGGTTGGGGAAGCGACCAGCACGTTATTGCGACTATTCAATTACTCAGCGAGTTTGCCCGAGCGAACGTTGCGCAGCGCAAGCGCTTTGGCCGGTGGGATTGTTCGCGAATCCGCGAACTGGCTAGTCCCTTCCGCTTTCCGAAATTCGAAATCCTATTCGATTTTCGTACAGCAAATGCTCACCTTTGCCATCAATGACATCGGAGGCGTCCGCAAGACGCTCGCAAATCCCGAGCGTCATCAACAAGAGGTTGTACTCGCGCGCAAGACTGTCGGAAATCTGCTGGACATGACCGCACTAGCCACCTTCCACTTATCGCCGTTAACCGTGTTAGCGATATTTAGCGATGCCGCTTATGGGTCCAAAGTGTATCTCGAACAACTCAGCAATCGCTTGAAAGAGCAAGGGATCATTAGTCAACAAACCACCATCGATGGCGCGGCTGATTTGATTACCGCGCTCGAAACCGCTTCTGGCAAAGCGGTTGGAATGTTTGACCAACCGCCCATCTCGCTTCAGGGATTGCGGAAGACGATCGAAGACATTCAAACGTCTGTCAGCCTGATCGACCCGACACAGATCTTGCCGCATGCAGAGATCGATCAACTTTGGCGGCAAATTGAACTGGCTGCAAAAGAACAGAATGCATCATTGTGGGACGTATCCGCTACGATCTCCGTCGTCGCCTTGAATCAATTGCAAGCCGTTGGTCATGGTTCAATCGTCGGGCTTGAGATTGCTGGCGACTTGTTCCAGCAACATATTATCCAACATTATTGGGATGGCCTCAGAGCGATCGAACGCAACGGCCTGATTCCAACCTTGAGCAACGCTAGCCAGCCGTATCTCGAAGCCGTTTGGGCAAATTTTACGATCGACCGTAAGACTTGGACCGAGCAATTGCTTTCTGGCGAATTGCTCAAGTGGGGTTGGAGCCGCCTAAGCTGGCCCAAAAACACCAAGGCGGGGCAAACTACTCCGTAACTCAGCTATCGCTACTGCGTTACGTTGCCTGTGATGGAAGCCTCGGCAAGGGCCGAATCCTTGAGGTTCGTATGCACAACAACCTTTTCGCGGAATGCACCCACTTTCTCATTTGCTTTGAATTCGAACGTGATCAAATGCACGAGCTTCTCTTCGTCTGAAGGCTTAAAGACAAAACGATCGTCAGCACATTCAATCTTCTCAATCTTGAACGGCGTTTTTGACTTTACCAGTAATCGTTCAACCTTGGACTCGCCAACCCGTAACGATCCCAGCTGGACGCCCTCAACGTACAGTGGAGGGACGACATTGGCCCGCACCGGTAACGTCACGCGATTGGATTGAGCTTCATTGGTAACGACGACTATTTCATCCGCGAATTCGCCTGCGGGGGCGCTGTCTTTTAGCCGCACATTCATCGTGTATTCAATTTTGTTGCTGATCGTTTTAGCCTGGCTTAGCTTGACCGCCAAATGCTCATTCTTGCTAAGCACATCTTCTATCTGCCACTTGGCTGTGCCGATGTAAGAAATCTTGACATCGGTTACTTTTTCCGCACCTAAGGCCACTTCGCCAAACTGAATCTCCCCAGGCTCAGGCGAAATGTCAGAACGAATATTGCCTTTGACGATCAATTGCAGCTCAGCATAAAAAGGTCGATCAAAAACAACGGTAATCACCGCCGAACGCGCTCCCACAAAGTCGCTCGTCTTGAACTCCGCAATGACCGCGCCCTCTTCATAGGTTTTCAGTTCATTTTTTTCAATCCGCGGAATCGTACATTTGCAACTCGTACGTACCGAAGCCACGTGGACATTCTCTTTGTACTTGTTCGTGAACTTAAACTCGTATTCTGTCTTTGCGCCTCGCGGAACAACTTCGAAATCGTGTTGCGTAACTTCGAACATATCGCGTGCCCATTTTTGAGCCATTACGGGCTGGCTTCCCAAGCTGACGATAGCAACAGACAATGAAGTCGCGATGGTCAAAAGATTGTTAAAGCGATTATTTTTCATCAACTTGCCATTCATCCGTTAGGTTCGCCCTGAGAGCGTAAGCGGCGTGCGAAGACCTGGACTGGGTAAAATCCTGAGAACTAATTTATCACACAAGTTAGCGATCATCACGCGAGTAATCTCCGCGCCGCCCACCACCGCCGCCCTCTCGACCACCGCTTCCTCCACCGCCTCCATTATCACCATAGCGACCGCGTCCGCCTCCACCCTCAAAACGACCACCTCCACCGCCGGAACGACCGCCGCCGCGCGGACGTTCTTCGCGTGGTCGCGCCTCATTTACGACCACTCTGCGACCAACAAGCTCCTTGTCATTCAAGCGTTCGATCGCCTCGCTAGCTTCTTCTGCGTTTGCCATCTCAACGAACGCAAACCCACGCGATCGACCGGTGTCTTGGTCCATCACAATGTTGACTGACGTAACCTGACCAAAGGTAGAAAACGCGTTGCGAATGTCCTCTTCGGTTGCACGAAACGACAAGTTGCCGACAAAAATATTCGTCACCTTCAAACCCTCAACTAAAACAGTACCACCAACTATCGAATTGCCAAAGCTAGGCGTTTGCTTTCAATGCAGCCAAGGCCGCTGCGTAGTTTGGCTCGCTAGTAACTTCAGGCACGACTTCGCTATAGACGACTTTGCCAGATTTATCGAGTACAAATACACTGCGAGCGAGTAACTTCAATTCGTCGATCATCACTCCAAATGACTCGCCAAACGCACCGCTTTGATAGTCGCTGCCAACCTTCATGTTCTTCACATCTTCAGCCCCACAAAAGCGATTTTGAGCAAACGGCAAATCCCGGCTCACCGTGACCGCGTTCACTTTGTCCCCTAACGAACCCAGTTCTTGATTAAACTTCTTTGTTTGGATAGCACAAACGCCTGTGTCCAGCGAAGGTACAACCGAGAGGATGGTCGCTTTGCCAGCAAGATCCTGGTTCGAAATGGTCTTCAAGCCGCCTTCGAAGTAGTGCAGCGTGAATGCTGGAGCAGCGGCACCGCTTGCCACTTCATTACCAAGCAACGTCATGGGGTTACCTTTAAAAGTAATCACGCCTTTTCGAGCCATAATCAATATTCCCTGTGAAATTTGGAAGTCAAGCCTAACGCATCGAGCGCGGAACCAACCGAGCGAACTGCCCGCTAGCTTACCGCCTAGCCAGATGTTAGGCATACCAAATATTAGGCGATTGTGGTTATTCGTCCAAGACCCCGGGCCGTGACCATTAGAGGGGATTTCCCGGAGAGTAGATCAATTTTCCTCAATTGCTCCTGGCCGAGCAGAGTAGAGCAATTGTCTCAATTGCTCCTGGCAGAGTAAGCAATTGTCCTCAATTGCTCGTGCAGAGTAGAGCAATTGTCCTCAATTGCTCCTGAAAAGATTGGGACAATCGTATTACTCTCAAACCTGAACAGACGCGTTTTAGAGGGAACCGCTTACTGAGGTCAGCCAATCTACCTGAAGATCATTCACAATTCGCTCAACGCCTTCGAGGTTTCGCAGGGCTTCCTGAGCCATTTGTTTTTGATAGTAGGAACGAACGCGACCCTGCAAAATCACTGTCCCACCCTCTTCGCTGCAAAAAACTTGGTGGCCTGCAAGATGCGGATTCCCTTTGATAGCAGAGTCTAGTCTCTGAACCAACGCGATGGTTTCGAGTTGTTCGTTGGAAGAAAGCTTGGTTGAGGCAGAAGCCACGGCCTACTCCTAAATATCATGCGGCAGGATCAAGTGCGGAAGGAACCACAACACTTTTCAGTATCGGCTCACCCAAAGCTAGAATTCAGAAACTGAGCCGGAACTAAAAATGTTCTTGGTTTAATCGTTTCAAGCCAAGCGTTGCACCGATTGCGTCAATTGAAGCGGTTCTAAGTGGGCTCCACTTGCGGAGTGGAGTCCGTCTGACGGGTGAATCACGTGATATGCAGGTCCTGCTCGGCAAGCAGAACCCACTTGGTAGTACCTTGGTCAGTCAAACTTTTCAACCGCTGCCCAAGCGACGGATGGAGCCATGTTGCTCGATGGGTGTCTGCAGAATTACCATGCAGCTTTATCAATGAACGCGACAGCGAGTTTGCAGCCCGCCCTACATCGCACCGAGCCCAACAGCAGGTTGACGCTCCAAGCTCGCAAGCGATCTTGTCGGCGTCTAACTCACACAGTCGGCTCCAATAGCTGATCCCAAACAGCATCACCCCGCTTGCCAGCAACATACCGGCAACTTGACCTGCCAGCTGAATCGAGCCGTTCGAAGGCGCGTAACTAGACGTTGCCGAGAATGTTGAAACCGTGATCATGCCAATCACGCAAGCAGCGAAAACGGGCAACAGTCGCCATAAGAAGTGCCGTCGCTTCAAATGAGCCAACTCATGCATAACCACCATATCGACTTCTTCGTCAGTCAATTGTTCCACCAGTGCATCGCCCAACCATAGTTGTCGGAACCCGGGCAACCAACCGACCACTGCCGCGCCAGCCCAACGCCCTTCGCTGGCAACCCACATCGGCTCGGCGCGAACGCCAATCGCTTTACCGTAAGTTTCAATGCGTTCTCGCAGCGGTCCGGGCTTGAGCTTCTGGACGCCCATCCAGCGACTTAGCCAATGCGGCATAAAGATGGCCACCGCCCCCAAACCCACGGCACTCGCCAATAGCGACTGCAGAGACTCTGGCCAGTCGACTTGAAACCATCTCAGCACGTCACCTGCGGACGCAATCAACAACACGGGCAGCAGACAGGCCATCACATTAGAAGTACCACCCAAGCGAATGCGAGTGCTCAGCGCCTTATACAGATCCGCAGGGACGCATGATATCTCACGCTCAGCATTCAGAACCTGAACTAGATGCGCACGCCGCTCGATGCCTTGATACTGGGGTGAAACCACCATCTGCATCGGCTCAGCAGTTCTCGATTTGCGATCCTGCATGAAAACTTCCATCTGCGACGTCGTCAATTCCAAGATCACCAAGGCCGCCAGACTCGGCGCGAACCACAAGATGATCGACACACTCTGTAGCATTCCAAGATCATCGAGTTGTTTGATCCAAAGACCCCAACCGGTCAGCATTAACGTGGCTGGTAAACCTAAAATCCAAAGCGACTCCAAAGATTGCCGGATTGCGTGCCAACGATTGATGGAATGATCATGCCAACCATGCTGCCATTCATCGGCAAAGAATCCAAACCTGCGGAGGTTCCAGACGCAATGCACTTTCGCGACTACCCCATAGGCAACGCATACGGCAAATACACCGATGAGCGTTTGCACCGCTTCAATGTGAGTCTCCGATTGCCAGCAGATTTCGCGACACAGTATCGTGACGAGAATTACCAGAAACAATCGAAGTGTGAGCATGGATGGTTCTGAGTTGGAGTCAAGGCGGCTTCACGGATTGCATTCCACAAAGTGGGCTGCATTGTCTCAGATTAATCGCCCAACATCAACAATTCTTTGCCCGCCAACACACTTGCAGGAACACTGCCCACCGCGCGATCATGTTAAACCGGCTGTATCGATTGCCACGTGGCCAGCATCATTTGCTCCGCCGAAAACGGAAGTACGCCCAACTGTGCAGCGGCAACGCCACCAGACCGGTAGCCAGCGCATACGCTACCACCAGGCCGCTCGTCGAATACATCCGTCCAAAAATCCACACCGCCGCCGCCGTCACTAATAGTCCAGCAACCGATGCAATCCAAAGCGGATTGGCGCGACGTGACATCACATAAAAACTCTGCAATGCCAGTAGATGATTCGCGATCAACCCAACACTAAACACTAACAACTGCCAGGGGAAAATGAATTTCAATTCCCATCCGCGGCCAGCCAACGGCAACGCCGTCAGCAATCCGGCCAATGTCGCTAATGCCACACACAGCAGAGCGGTTGAAATCAGTGCGGTCTGACGCCACATCGTTCCCGCCATTTCTCGTTCACCCGCTCCATGATGTGCCGATACCAAAGCAAATTTTGTTTGCACCCAAGTCAACGCCAACATCTGAATCGCCGTGGTGATGGTCAACGTTGCTCCCAATCGCCCAGCATCTACAGCCGATTCAGCCGCGTCACGCCCTATCACCACCGATACGAACAACTGACTCGCCAAGTAATGGGCCACGCTTATCAGTGCCACTCGCCATTGCAGCGGTACTACATCGCGCGACCACGAAAATCCATCGTCGGGTTTGGGCAACTTTCGATAGCGATCAAAGAACTCTGCGTGCTTAAAAAACACTAAATACCCGGCCCACAGCGCCTGAACGCAGGTGGCCAGCACGATAGTCCACAATTCCAAACCCATCAACAGTGAGGCCCAGACTACAAAGCTCCCCGTTACGATTTGAATTAGTCGAAATCGATAGATAGAATCCCGAAAACCCGCACCCTCCAGAATCGCCATCGCGGGAGCAAGGGCGATCGACATCCCTGCGATAGGAATAACTACCGCCAACGGCAACCACCAGTTCAATCCCGTCTTTACCGACGAAAGAGTCACCCAGCCAAAACACCAACCCGCGCAGACGAACAACAGGCCCGCCATCAAAAACCAATGCCACGAACTTTTAATCAGCACGCCCAGCCGCTGCGCAGCCAGCAGGTGCGCCAGTGGATCTTTCACGTCTCCCTTTGAAATCCGTGCGGCTTCAATGCCCGCTTGGCTGATCAACACATTCAGCAAACCTAACTCAAAGATCGCCTGAATTCCGATGACATTGACTAAGGCGTAGTAAACGCCTTGCTCTGCGACCGAAAATGCGCTGAGCACCAACATCAGTGTGATCGGGCCCGTAAACGCTTGCCAGCACTTGGCGGTCAGCGCGTAGAACAGTGGACGGTCGAGCTGAAGTCGTTGGCCGAGTTTCTTCAGCCGCTGGGTGGCATCGAGTTGTTCACTGCTTGTCATAAACTACCTTGGTTTCACCACTACTTGTCGCGAATTCCCCGCGTCTTGCACACGTGCTGCACAAAGGCAGTTTGCTGTTCCAGCGAAAACGCTGGCCAGCGCTGTCCATCCTGCGCGTAATCGGGCAGCAGCGCGTCCACTATCAGATTGCGCTGCGCTGTGTCGCTCAAATCCACGCCGCTGCGCTGCAAGTCAAGCAATCGTTGTTCCTGTAACGCTCGCAGTCGACCGCTGATTTCGCATGCTTGTCGTACCGAATCTAGGCAATTGTGTAGCGAAAGGGTCCAACGGGATGCAAGCGTGTTATTGACCACAACTTCAAAAAAAGACTGCAACGAACGTGAAAGCGGTCGAAGGCCGTGCCATGTATTCGTCGTAACCACGCCCCCGACTTCTCGCCAACCGGGTTCAGCACTGAAGTCCAATAGCAACTTACAGCCATCGACTTCGATTCGTCGTTTTCGCCTCAAGAACCTCCGGCTTAGCTCGACGCGAATTTGCGTTTGTTCCGTCCTCGCTAGGACTAGCACTTTTCCGTCGCTGGGTTCATAGACAACATCATCAATTTGAATCATTGAGAAGGTTGTCCCCGGGAGCATTTCGCGGATCAAACTCCAACAATGCGGCCACATGTCATCCACGATACTGGTATATATGTCGCCGTGTTTGATTTCACCGTAGCGTACTTCGCTCCAAGGATCAAACCAGGTAATCGCAATGTCTGCGGCGGCCTGCGCGCGAACTTGCTCGGCAAATTCTCGGAAATAACTCGCAAACGGCAGCTCGAGATGAACTCCCAACACACGCTTCTGTGCGTGTGCTAACTGCTCCAGTTCAGCGGCCTGTGCAACATCGAGAGAAAACGGTTTTTCGCAAAGTGTCGGTATCCCGCGCTCAATCAATTCACGCGCGTTGCGTACATGAGTTGAGGGAGCTGTGGCGATCACGGCCGCATCGAAGGCAGCATCATGAGTTTCTGCATAAGATTTGACGACGACGCGCTCTGTCTTGCTCTCAGCCAGCCAACGCCGGGCCTGCTCGTGACCGTGTTCCGTTACCCAGCTGATCTGGGCATCATTGGCAAGCAGCGATTGCATTACCGGCAACAACACGCGAGACCAGCGTCCACCACCCACTAAAAGCACTCGTCGTAACGGAAACTGGGGTGCCTCCTCCGGTTCATCGCGGAGAGTAACATTGCTAGACATCCAATACTTTCACTTCCGGCATTGGCACATAGAAAGTGGACTTTGAACCCCGCGCCCGCAATTGCTCTGCAATGGGTCGAGCGAAATGCCACGCCAATAACAACACATTCGCTGGCTGCTCATCGATCAAGCGCTGATTGTTAACAATCGGAATGCGTTTGCCGGGCAAAAATTTTCCAAGCTTCAGCGATGTTGGTTGCTCAGCAATGTAGGGCATGAGATCTGGCCCGATTCCAGCGAAATTCAGCAGCGTACTGCACCGTCCTGGACACGAATTGCCAATGAGTGTCTGTCCCTCGCGATCGCATTTCAAAGCCAACTCGAGCAGTTCATTCTTCAGCTGAAACGAGCGCAATCGAAACCGCTCGTAGTAAGCTGGGTCGCTGAAGTTTCGCGCCTCATCCGCCAGAATCTTGTCCACACTGTCGCGCCGCGAAACTCGCTTGCCCTTAGCTACGTAGGCACGGATGTTGCCGCCGTAGCGGCTGACTTTTTCTGCATGCACCACTTTGAAATCGTAGTAGTCGAACAATACCACCAACGATTTCAGCGAATACGTCCGCACATGCTCATGGTAGATCGTATCGAACTGCAATCGCTCCATAATCGGTTCGAGGTAATGGTTTTCCAAGATGAAATAACCATCGTCGGCCACCAGGATTTCCAGTCCTTCCATGACGTCTCCCAAGGAAGCCATGTGCGCAAACACATTGGTCGCCGTAACCACTTTGGCTTGGCCGTGCGTTTCGACAATTTGCCGTGCAACCGCAGGATCAAAGGGAGCTTGGAAGGTGTCGATCCCCGCCTCGCGCGCATACTTCGCAATCCCGGTCGGCTCGACACCCGCCACTCGAACAGACCGCTTCCGAAAACTTGACAGCAACGTACCGTCATTACATCCCACGTCGACGACCAGATCATCGGGCTGCAACTTGAGTTCGTCGACGATCGAACTTGCCATTGCATCCTGATACTCGGCCAGTTCGCGCGTCACGCCGGTGCGATAAGGATATTCCTGGTGATAAACCACCTCGCCGGACACGACGTAACCCATCTGCGACAAGGTGCATTTTGGGCACCACAGTTGGCTGAGCGGATAGGTCGTCTCAGGCTGCTGCAGTTCATCTGCCGAGAGCAGCGTGTCGCACAACGGCTGAAATCCTAAATCGATGACCAGCCGCAAATCCTTGTTACCGCAAATTTGGCAACAAGTCACAGGGCCGCTAGGGATGTTGTGGTTAGGTCTCATAGTCTCTGTCGCTTCTGCTATTACTGTTCGCTCTTAAACTTCAAGATATCGCAAAGGTTACCAACTCTTCCAAGGAGCCTGATCGTTTTCCCACAACTGATTCAAGTAGAGATATTCGCGATAAGTATCCATCGCGAAGAAGAAGCCCTCATGTCGATACGCGACCAACTGTGCCGCGGCAACCAACCGCTCGAGCGGCCCGGTTTCGAACACGCATTCGTCGCCATCTAGAAAATCAACAACTCGCCGATCAAGCACAAAGAAACCGGCACTCACCCAATTCAAGCTCTGCGGTTTCTCTGCGAAATGAGTCACTATCCCACTGTCCGCGACATCCACCATTCCAAACCGCGAAGTCGGACGAACCACCGAAACGGTCGCCAGTTTGCCATGCTGCTTATGAAACTCCACCAACTTCCCCAAATCTATATCTGCGACGCCATCTCCGTAGGTCAGCAAGAACACGTCGTCGTCTTCGAGATACTGCGCCGCGCGACGGACGCGTCCGCCGGTCATGGTTGCCAGTCCGGTGTCAGCCAGGGTCACGCTAAACGCTTCCTCCGTTTTGCCGTGCATTTCGATCGCTTGGCTCGAACCCAGTGTCAACGTAAAGTCGTGATTCATGGCTTCGTATCGGAGAAAGTATTCTTTGATCATCGCGCCGCGATAACCCAAGCACAGAATGAAATCCGAAAATCCGTACTGAGCGTACATCTTCATGATGTGCCACAAGATGGGTCGACCACCTATCTCGACCAACGGTTTCGGGCGAAACTCGGTCTCTTCGCGCATGCGCGTTCCTTGCCCGCCGCACAAGATCATCGTCTTCACTGTCATCCCTTTGTGCTCAAATCAAACTTACCGACAAAGGAAAACTATAGCAGATTGGTACCGCTCGGATACGCTTAGGGGGTTTCGCATCGCTGACGAGGTTGGCAGGGCGTGATCTCTGGACTATCTTTACGCCAACGCACACCAACTCTTCCAGGGTTCCATCCATGCAGTTTCCGCTTCATCTCCAAAATTGCCTCGACGGCCGACTGGCCTGCGCCGTGGAACTCGCCAAACTCGGGGGCCAACTAACGCTTAAGTACTTTCAAACCACCGGCGTGGACGTCGAACGCAAAGGCGACAACTCGCCCGTCACCATCGCGGATAAACAAGCCGAAGAGTTGATCCGTCACGAACTTGGCCTACGCTATCCTGCCGACGCCATCCTCGGCGAGGAATTCGGTTCACATGCTGGAACATCGGATTACCAGTGGATCGTCGATCCGATCGATGGCACGAAGAGCTTCATCTCGGGTGTACCGATTTATTCAACACTGATTGGCATCGTGCATCAGCGCCAATGTTTGGGCGGAGTCATTTACATTCCGGCTCTCGATGAAGTCGTTTTTGCCGCTAAAAACACCGGCACTTGGCACTCGATTCGAGGTAGCGAACCGTCGCTTTGCCGCGTCTCGTCGCGCCCCCTTTCCGAAGGCCTCTTTGTAACCACACAATTCGATTCATTCGCGAAGCGAGGGGCAGGGGAGGGCTATCAAAAGTTGGAAAAAGCCGCTTACATCAGCCGCACCTGGGGCGATGGTTATGGCTACTTGCTTGTGGCGACTGGCCGGGCTGAAGTCATGGTCGACCCCATCGCCAACCCATGGGACCTTGCCGCCGTTCAACCCGTCGTCGAAGAGGCTGGCGGCAAGTTCACCAGTTGGTCGGGCGAATCCACCGTTTTCGGTGGCGATGGAGTTGGCAGCAATGCCCTCGTCCACGACGATGTGCTCAGGATGCTGAATTGGGAACGAACCGGACGCTAACGAGAGCGTCCCGCTCGTCCAAAGACCATAGGCTGCAGTCGGCGCCTTACCACCGACGCCTTCTCCTTTTCGCATCAATTCACGCTTGCCTATAAACGACGCTTCTGTGAATTGATGAATTGATTGTGCTAGCTTCCAGTATTCAAGTGAACTGCTTTTCGAGCCCACCGCATCTAGTGAAAATGCCAGTAATGGCAAAGCCTGATGATGGCAGGAAAAGCAGGAGCGACCCACCAACTCAAAGTCAGTCACTACGCACGTTAATCCCGGTTGACCCCGATTTTTTGTTTCGAATGCTGCAAAAGCGGCTAAGCCTGGACTCCCACGCAAAGTGCCGCTGCCCACTAAGTTGGATGAAGCGCTAGATTTTCGATCAGCTCGATTTCGTGATCTTCCAAATTGAATTGGTCGACGTCCAAGTCAGCTCGCATGTGACTAGCGTTGGTGGTGCCAGTCAATGGCAGCATGCCAAGGTGCATCGCAAATCGAA
>JANLQO010000601.1:0-6014 GCA_031367855.1 Planctomycetia bacterium
GGCGAACGTAGCTACGTCAGTCTGTTTTTTCAAATTTCGACGTAACTCGTCGCGTGATATTCGTTTAGGCAAAATGTTGACCAGGACTATGAATAATCCGGGCTAACGCCAGCGGCTCACCAAGCTGCAGCAAACCATTCGCGGCTCGCGAATACGCATCGGACCAACTACTGATAGTAAACGAACACAACTTCGAGACCCGTGGCTAACCCGGATTATTCATGGCGCGTAGCTACGTTCGCCAGAACGTGGTGAACCGCTTTGAGTTACAGCCACGTTCTGGCGAACGTAGCTACGTCAGTCTGTTTTTTCAAATTTCGACGTAACTCGTCGCGTGATATTCGTTTAGGCAAAATGTTGACCAGGACTATGAATAATCCGGGCTAGCGCCAGCGGCTCACAAAACGCATTGTGCATGCTGAGCGACAAGTGAACCAAATGCAGGTAAAATCAGCTACGATTACAGAATCATCCAACCGGCTACTCATTGAGGGACACATGAAAACGATTTCACTCCTAGCCATTGCAATTGGCCTGACTATTCAGCAATTTCCACCCGCTCAAGCCGCAGAGCCCGAGCCGGGCAAGCAAGTGGAACAAGTCTTCAAAACCTCTGAAGCGGCCGAAGTGGGTTACCTGCTTTACTTGCCAGAAAACTATAAACCTGGCTCAGCCTTACCGGTAATGCTCTTCTTGCACGGCCGCGGCGAGAGCGATGGTCCATTGAGCGTTGTTGCAAAATGGGGACCGCCTCAATTGGTTGCTCGCGGAGAAAAACTCCCTTGCATACTTGTGTCACCGCAATGTCCCAAGGCAGATAATTGGAGCAGCGCCACACAGCAAGCTCGCCTGCTCGAACTGCTTGATTCAATTGTGGTCAAATTCGGCGCTAACAAAGATCGCATCTATTTGACTGGACTGAGTATGGGTGGCTCGGGTTCATGGCGCATGGCGGCCGATCATCCCGAGCGGTTTGCTGCGGTTGTTCCTATTTGCGGTCGCGGTCAAACGGCGGACGCTGACAAGCTGAAGTCGCTGCCGATTTGGGTCTTCTGTGGCGACCAAGACGGGGTTTTCAAATCGAACGAAGAGCTGGTCCAAACGGTCGTGCAAGCTGGCAGCCAATCCATTCGCTTTACCAGCCTAGAGAATGTCGGTCACAATTCATGGTCGGCCGCTTACGCATCGCCCGATTTGTACCAATGGCTAGATAGTCAATCGCGAGAAAAAAAGTAGGCCGTACACTGCTTGCCAACGCAGGCGGGCGTTCATGAATCCGCTCCGTTGGTTAATCGATGCCATTTGTCCTGAAAGCTCTTTCGCGTTAATAGTTCCTTGTTGATCAGACCGCTGGGACAACGTCGTTGGCTCAAATCGATCATCGCTTGGCAAGCGCTTCGACCGATGTCTCGGAACAATTCATGGGTCCAAGCGATCGAATGCGGCGCAAGGATCACATTTTCCAAACCAGACCATCGCGATGGAGCGACGATGGGTTCTGTCGAAAAACAATCGAGGGCGGCCCCAGCGATCCGTCGGTCCGAAAGTGCCGTAAAGAGAGCATTTTCGTCGACGATGCCCCCGCGGGCGGTATTGAGCAAATAGGCGGTGGGCTTCATTAGAGCGAGTTCGCGTTCGCCCAGCAGATTGCGAGTATGCTCATTGAGGGGGCAATGCAACGAAACAAAATCGGACTGTGACAGCAATTCATCTAGGCTAGCGCTCACCGCTCCGGCAGCCGCAATTCGATCCGATGAAACGAAGGGATCGAAGGCGAGCGGAGGCTTCATGCGAAAGCTGGAAAGCAATTGGACGACCGATTGGCCAATACCGCCAAACCCAATCACCCCTAATGTCCGGTCGCGGAGCTCGCTCCCCATGTAACGGCTGCGCGCGTCCCATTGTCCTGTTCTCACGAGTGAGTCTTTGATTTGGATGTGATGGTTGAGGGCCAGCATCCAACCGACGGTGGCTTCGGCAACGGAATAATCAACTGCTCCCGCAGTGATAAACAAGGCAACATCGTTAGCGCTACAGGCCGCCACATCGACGCTATCAAATCCGACACCAAAACGCGCAATGGCCAACAGGTCTCGACTTGCGGACAGACTCCGAGCTGTCACGCGGGGCGATAGTACAATGGCACCGTTGGTTCCTACCAATTGCTCGGGCTCAATCTCTGCGCGATGCGATTCGAACTGACCCACCGAGATACCTTGATGAGAGGTTAACAGTTCCAGGCCGATATCACGATATTTGAGAGTGCCAGTGTCATCATAAAAATCCGCCGTCAGGGTGACTCGAAAGGGCTTCGGTATGTTTATCGCCACGGGTCACCTTCCTTGGTAGCGCATCGCTCGTCGACCACGATGCGTTCCGGTTTAGGGCCAGCATACACCCAGAGCATTTCCATGGTCTCCTGTGTTTCGTTGATGAAATAGTGCACACGGCCGCGAGGTTGCAATGCCGTCGCGCCGTTTTTCATAGCATAGCGACGGCCTTCGACAATGCACGTGGCTAAACCCGACAGGATGCATATCGATTCATCAAAATCATGCACGTGAGCGGGCAGTCTTCCCGTCGGATGAAACAGTCCGTATCCGCCGCTCATTTCAATTCCGGGCATAAGATCGGAGTTAAAGAAATCGATGAACTCCGTATTCGGACCAGCCTCAAATCGTTTAGCGGTTGCAAAGCGATTAATACGTTCAGCTCCCTCGATTCCAGTCGAATCGTTTGACATTGTCCGGCGCGGATAGAATTTGGTAACCAAAGTTCTGCTGGGTTCGTCGGTTGCCATTGCAATGTGAAATACAGCCGAGGCGGTATTCGAGCCATTGCGAACCGAATGAACGAGGCCCGCTGGTATCACCACATTGTCAAGGCGATTGAGCGTATAGGTACGTCCCTCGACATCGACGCTTGCCGATCCCTTGAGCAGTGTAATCGATTCGCTGAACGTATGACTGTGAGCGGGCAAGGTTGCCCCGTTTTGAAAAGTCACAAAGCCTGTAGTCAATTTCCTGGCACGATTATGTTTGCCAACCAAACAATCGAATGTGATGAAGGGAGCGATTTCGAGCGGAGGACGTTCTGCTACTTCGTTCATCACTTCGGGCCGATCCGGTCGCAGGGATGCAGGCGGTCGCGGAAGGGGGACTACTTTGGTGGCTCTCTCGGGCACCAATGAGGCTCGAATCGAAGGATCGCAACCGACCGTTTCCAATGAAGCCCGCAAGGATCTGATGAGCATACCAGTATCGGTACCGACCCCAATCATGCGAAATCCTTGCTCTCGCCGCAAAAGAAGATTTTCATTGTTGGTGGCCAACAGTCCACAGGTCTTGCCAGCGCTGCGCAGCGTATCCTTCATTCTCAGAATCTTCTCCGCAACCCCGGGCCCTTCCCATTGACCACGGGATCCAGCCGTTGATGAAAAATCTGCCGGCCCAAAAAAGAATAATTCGGAGCCTTCGACTTGACTCATCATCGAAACCTGATTCATGGCTTGTACGGATTCAATAATCGGCACCACCAAAACGTGCTCGTTCGCCTGGGCTGTGTGCTCGACTAAGCACTGGCTCCAACATGTGGCTCGCTCGCCACCGATGCCTCGAACACCATCGAGCGGGTACCGAGAAAAGCTGATCGCCTGCTTGAGCTGCTGTGCCGTTTCGATCCAGGGCACCACCACGCCATCGGCGCCGATATCCAGCGCGCGCTTAATCAACCCACCGTTCAATTCGGCAACGCGAACCAGCGCCACGGTGTGGCTTCGCACAGTGGCGCGGAGATGTTCGACGATCTCCTTCCAATCGAGGTGCCCATGTTCTGCATCGATTACCACCCAGTCCAGCCCCATGGCGACTGCGATTTCGGTAATGCTGGGCGATTCAAGCGTTATCCACAATCCAAATACCGCTTCATCAGCCCGGCATTTGGATCGCAGCCTTTGGATCGCTTCAATTTTCATCGTGTGTTCGACCTAATTAGTGCGGAGGGTTGACGCTCTGGCAAACCCAAGAAGTTGTATCATCAAACCATCCTCATATTGCCACAGAAAGGAAAATGGCCCGTGAGAATACGCATGGGTTCAGAGTGGATTCAATGCGGAGATTACTTCCTGGCGAGTTTCTGGAATCGCAAATTACCGACTTCTGCAACAAACAGGTTACCTGCCGCGTCAAAAGCCAGCATATGCGGCACGTCGAATTCACCGAGTCCACTTCCCTTCTTGCCCCAGTGTTGTTGGACCTTGCCAGTTTCGTCAAGGCGCAGGACCTGATTGGCATCTGCATCGGCGACGAAGACTTGATGGTCAGCATTAATCGCAATTCCATACGGCACGAATCCGGGCCATTGTTCGAGGAATTGGCCTTCTGCGTCAAAAAGCTGAATCCGTTCGTTTCCTCGATCGCCAACCAGTAGTCGGTTTTTTGAGTCCATTGCAATCGCGTGCGGTAGATCGAATTCACCCGCTTTCGTTCCTTTAGCACCCCATGATTTGATGAAGCGACCTGCTGCTGAGAACTTCATGACTCGGTTATTACCATAGCCGTCACTGACGAAAACATCGCCGTTAGGCGCAAATGCAACGTCGGTGGGCCGATCAAACTGGTCATTGCCCGTACCTGCTTGGCCAGTGCCCAATGCCAACAACATTTTCCCGCTTGGATCAAACTTCACTACGCGGTGCCGTCCCATGTCTGTAACCCAAACGTTGTCCTGACGGTCGACTCGCAATCCGTGAGGAATGCCGATCTCTTCATCACCCCACGCACGTAACAACTTGCCGCCGGCATCCACACACAGGACTGGGTGTGGGCCGCGATGAAACAAATAGATCTCACCTTTGCTATTTGTAGCGACGGCCGAGCACTTGCCGAGCACTACATCAATTGGCAACTTTGGAAAATCGCTGCGAGGCTCGAAGTTGATTGCGTCATCCGCCGCGACACGGCTGAGAAGACTCACTAAGGAAAATGCCGCCAACAACAAGCATGACTTGACGATGATGCACCTCAATTACCGGTTTTTGCATTTGGGGTTGGAAATAGTAGCTAGGCTTTGTCTCCAAAGGGGGCTGACCCCTTTGGAGGGCATGCAAAATCCCTGACAAAAGAACATGCCCGGAGAGAGTATAGCCTTTCAATGGTATACGTGCCAACTAAACCTAGAGTAGAAGGATTGTCCTCAATCGTGCGGAACCGCTAAGCGTTTCCCTCCGACCCATAGTGTTTGGACCAATGTGTGTCAGCTATGCCCCTCCCACTTCAGCAGAACGGTCGAAGACAACCCAACCTCGCGCATTTACATTATGGTAGTCGACTTTCATTGCCATCCGGAGCATGCTAGGCTTTGTCTCAACAGGGGTCTGACCCTTTGAAGGGCATGCAAAATCCCTGACAAAAGAACATGTCCGGAGAGGGTCCGACCCCTGTTGAGACAAAGCCGAGTGGAGCGTCAGACTTAGATTTTAGGATTAGCCGGAGTGCGTTAGCACCCGGTTCACGCGGCGAAAACCGGACGCTAACGCGTTCCGGCTGATATGCCTAACCGGAAGATTTGAGTTTGACGCTCCACTAGGATCATTCCAACATTTGGCCATTGTGAAGTGCGTCGCGTGTTCGAGGAGCGAGTGAAATGACTAAGGCGACCGTTAGTTTGTTGTACTACATCGCGGGCGTTTATGACTTTGTGATCGGCGTGGTTTTCTTGTTCTTTGGTACTCAACTATTTGATCTGGCAGCCATCCCGTATCCCAATCATTGGGGCTATGTCCAATTCTGCTCGCTGATGCTGATGGTTTTCGGAAGCATGTTTCTAGCCATCGGTCGTGACCCAGTCGGCAATCGTAACTTGATGCCGTTTGGCATGCTATTGAAAATCAGCTATGTTGGAATTGTGAGTTTCTACTGGTTGACAACAGGCTGTCCATTTTTGTTCAAACCGTTTGTGGTGATCGATTTTGGGATGCTAGTTCTGTTCGTAATGGCCTATCTCGCAACAGGTCA
>JANLQO010000632.1:0-7457 GCA_031367855.1 Planctomycetia bacterium
CCTACCCAGCGAACTACCCAGCGAACTACCCAGCGGGTCGCGTCTCATACCCATGGCAAAAGAAAAACTGGCGACTAATTGAAAGGGAGTAAAGAAAAGTACGAAATCACACCTCGCTAACACAATTATACTGCGCATTGGGAACTTCTGCACCATTCTTCACAGCTCCAAGGAAAGCAATAACTGTGCGGAGTTTCGTCTCCCCGAGCGTCAGCGAGGACGATTGAGCAGCAGGAAACGCCAGTGCTTGAAGTCGCCTGCTTGAAGTCGCCCCTGCTGCGAAATTGAATTACTACCGAACTCGTGACACGCGTTGAGCCTGGATGTGAGCGGCTTGAAGTTGTGGCAAATATCCTCGCAAGCCGTTGATGCCAACCGCTTGATTGCGGTATCGATCGAGATTCAATCCAGCGATCGGCGAAACGTAGGCCACCACGTCGCCGGTGTCATTGGTCAGTGCATGGGTGGGTTGGTCCGGCCCCGCAGCATGGACAGGCACCAGCCAGCCCGTAGCCTCATAGGTGGCCGCAGCGCCTGGAACCGCATTTGGCAGCGTCAGGTTGTGCGTCGCGGCATTAAAACTGGTCGACTGCACTGGGTTTGTTTGCAATGGGGCAGTTCCAGAAACCTGTTGTGTGCGGGCGGAGACATTTTGAAACGCCTCAATGCGTTCCAGCAGCAATCGGGCCTGACCACGATCCAGGGCTGTGGGACCGTGTTCGATCAAGTATCTCGCTCTTTCCGCAAGGGGCGCAAGATTCCATGGACCGTTTGAAGACGCGACAGTGTGGTTAAGTGACAACTGCAGCTCTCCCACATCCGCCGTGCTGGTCATGACACCTAACGCCGAACCTGACGCCGAGCTATTAGGAATATTCGAAGTACCCTCATTTAGTCCGTACCAGTTGACGTTCGCTCGCGCCGAATCTACCGATGGTGCTACGCGGCGATCATATCCAGCCGTATTCACTGCGCCGGTTGTGACAAAACTCTGCGAGTTGTCCGAGCTAGCCAATTGAACCTCGGGTGAGTTCGTTGGACTTGAATTCATTGGCATATTGTCATCGCGTCGGGATGCACTCGGACCGAGTTCGCGGTGGATCGACCCAGCTATGCGAGCGTCGCGGAGACTCTGAGGGTCGCGCCAATCGCGCTGCTTTCTGGCAATCTCGTTCAATTCACTCGGCAGTGGTTTCTGCGGCTGACCGGCCATCGTAAGGCTGAAAGGATCATGAAGCAGTGGATCTTGGTGAGCGACGATTGACTTGGGAGGACGCGATGACTGGCCGCGGTCGCGACCGCTGAGCTTATCCAGGAATGGAGTGCGTACGCCGCTATCGCTCATTTCAAACGCGTACCAACCATCCCACTGGTTGTCAGCTGAAGCCGACGGTTTCCCTTTCGCCCGCTCGGCGTTTGGTTTCAAATGATTTGCGTTGCGTGTTGCCGCTGTGGCAGGTTTTTCAAAGCTCGCAGGTTGCACGACAGATTTCTCGACCAAATTCTTGTTTGCGACAATTTTGTTCGATCCGCTCGGAGTCGCTGGAGGAGTCGTCGGTGCTACTTCCGGCTTGGAAACGGTGGCTGCATCGCCCGGCGCGGCCGATGGAGTCACTGGAGGCGCGGACTTGGATACAGCCGCTTCTTCAATCCAGCGAAACTCGCCAGCCGGCGGCGCTACACGGTACCACAGCGCTTCACGTTCGTCGGTATCGCTCTTAATGGTGTCTTCGCCGAGCACACTCAGTTGTTCCCCAACTTTCAATTGGACTTGCCAGCGATACTGCTTCGCGGAGCCCAAGGCGGTACCAATCCAACTTACCGAGTTTCCATCTGTGATTTCGATAACGCGTCCGCCCGGTAATAAATAAGCTTGCGATGCCGGTACCCAACTGAAACTGCCTTGCGGGGGTCGCACTCCTAGCCAGCCGTTTTGGGTGCGCTGATAGACATCCAAAACTGTTCCGCGTCGTGCATCACTGGTCGGGTAAAAATCGGTAGAGGGTCCCGCGTACAGACGCGCTTGCTCGACCGCCACATAAACGACTTCTGGATCTTTTTTTTGCAAGTCTTTTTCTTGCACTGGCTCCGACGCGTTCCCGCTTGTGGCAGCCAGGCTGAACAGCCAGGTGAGCAGTACGTAGAAGCGAAAATTCGAGAAGCCATTATTGAGTTGAGCGTCCATGCGTATGCGATTCCCGCAGCGATGTGTCTTCAGTGGACGGAAGATCCTCCACCGCTGTGCTAGTTACAGAATTCGGCACCCAAGGGCAAGACTGACTTGTCGCTAGCTATGGCTTACGAGGTCGCGACCGTTCGCATGCCTGCTGCCCTTTCAAAAGTTAAGTTTAGCGCCAAATAGTGTTCCCCAATTCCCCAGCTACAGTGTACGACAGGCAATAAAAAACCCGCAAAATCCATTGGGGATTGCGGGTTCATGGGACGTTGAGAATCAAGCGGAGGGCACGGGAGTCGAACCCGCAACTGTTGCCAGCGACTGATTTCGAATCAGCTTCCTAACCATTCGGTTACCCTCCGGCGATCGGGCTATTCTCTACCGAAATCGGTTGTTCAGCAAGAGCATTTACACCCTCGTAGAAGGGTTGTTTTGGGTCAATTTTCATTTCAAGTACGCTCGCGGCGGGAACTTCGTGCACTACTGAGGCAGCTTGAGCTTTGGATCGATGCGAAACGCTTTGGCAAATTCTGCTTTAGATTCTGCGGCCTTGTTTTGCTTGCCGAGCAGTATCGCGCGGCTGAAGTGCCAACTGGCTGGGTTGGGGGCGCCTTGCTCCGCGAAACCCAGATCGCGCTCGGCTTCTTCCAGTCTGCCAGCTGCGCAGTGGCAGCGCGACCGGATCAAGTAGGCTTCGCATAGCTGATCCGGGTTCAATCCGCCCTTGGTAATGGCGCCGTCGATCAGCGGAAACGCTTCAGCGTAACTTCCGCTTTTCTCCAGTTCAGCTGCTTTTTCAGCGGCCGTCTGCGCCGATTGCAATTCCGCTACGTCCACGCCGCTGCCACAGCCCGGCAAAACCAAGCAGACGCCGATCATCATGCACATCAACTTGAACATTGACTCGAGCCCTCTGGGCCGCAGGTTACCGATACAGCCAGCAAAACCGCAAACAAAGATTCTTAATCGTTGAAATTCGCAACTTCGCCACCATCGCGCGTTCCGACGGCTCGCCAAATGTCGAGCGCAATCGAATCCGCCACAAATCGCACGGATCCATCGCCCATCGAAGCGTTGACGCCTCCGGTGTGCAGGCTGCGCGCGCTGATGATAGCGTGCTCACCTGGCGCATCAGGAATAGCGCTCCGCGTGCCACAATCGATGGCCTTCCAGTTCGGCGTGGCAACGTGGTTATACATTGTGCTCGAATAGAAACCGAACGGCCATCCGTTCGAGAAATCTGTACCCGCTAGCCAGCGCCCCATCGAATTAAAATTGAATCCACCATTGAGGTTGGGAGCTTGTGCGAAACATTGTGCGTACATCGCATCGGCATCCACTAAGTTGGCTGGGCGGCTTAGTAGATTCGTGACGTCCGCCGGGCCGGGCAACGTGCCTGCCAGGTTCGCGCCGCTTCCCTTGGTTCGTTCTGAAAAGAAGGTTGTATTGCTCAAACCGTCCGTAAATGAGCCCGTTGAAAGCGCCTTTCCAATAGTGAATGCTCCGTTGCCTTTACAAGAAAAACCGCCGGCCGAATTGGCGTTGGTGTTGTTGTTGTTGCTTGTTCCCAGAGCACCGCCGAACGGAGTCGATCCTCCAAAGTTGTAGCGATAGTTATTCTCGGTGATGATCACCCCGGTATTTGGGCATGAGGGGCAAATGAAGATGCCGGCTGCATTAGCATAAGCGGTGTAGTTTGCATTGACGGGCAACCCGCCACTGGTCATGCGAACGGACGTCGGCTTGGAAAAGTCGATCAAGTTATAAATATTGCCTTGTTCCATGAACGGCAAAATGAAGGTATGCACCGAACGGAATCCAGTGAACGCGCCCGCGGGTAACGTGTTGGGATATGTCGTGTAGGAAGCTTGAGCGACACCGCCGATGGTATAGTCGGGATCGAACCGTCCAGGAGGAAACTTCTTGTGGGCCGATTCGTAGTTAAACGTTGCCAAACCCATCTGTTTCAAGTTGTTCGAACATTGCATGCGACGGGCCGCCTCGCGTGCAGCTTGCACTGCTGGCAAAAGCAATCCCACTAGAATTCCGATGATCGCAATCACTACCAGGAGTTCTACCAGCGTGAACGCTTCACGCCGCTTTTGATTCATCCAACCCATCAGAAGCACCTCTTAAATAGAAAGAAAATGCACAAGAAAATCAGACGCATTAAAGCTCTGGCATAAGATGCAAAACGATGAAAATAGAGCCTCAACTGAGTTACAGCGTAGCGAGTTGCGAGCATTACGCAACCATTTTTTTGGGCGCTATTCTTAAGGTGGAAAGCCAACGACGGTCGACCACATGCAGTCAATTGCAGGCGCGTAAACGCCCCCAATCGACGTGCGGCAATCTCGGCTCCGTTAAGACGCTGCTAACGGACGCCTGGAGTCGATCCGCCTGCAGCCAAAAAAGAAAACCGCCAGCTTTCGCTCGCGGTCTTGTGAGTTCGATTTCGATTGGCTGGCGAATTACTTCACCAAATCTTCAAGAATGCCGTCGATTTCGGTCCAATGCACACCTGTCTTCACGACCTTGCCGTTCTTGTCGACGATCACATTCACAGGCAACGTCAGGATGCCATAGGCGACCGCAACACTGCTATCGAGGCCACCTTCATCGTACAGTTGCATCCAAGGGAACGCGTTGGCGGTCAAGAAATCGTTGGCTTGTTGTTTGGTGTTGTCGAAGTTGATACCGACGATTTTGAGGTTGGTTTTGCTGTATTTGTTTTGCAATTCCTTCAACCCTCGCATCTCGGCTTTGCAACCTTCGCACCAACTAGCCCAGCAATGGTAGACGACCGGTCCACCGAGAATGGCTTTGGAACTGAAGTCGCGACCGTCAAGCAGTTTGCCTTCCAGTCCGAAGTTCTTGCCTATTAAGCCTAAGCGACGAATCGCCCCGCTGGCCTTTTTTCCCGCCAGAGTTTTCCCGAAAGTACCGGCGGCTTGTGCGTACCATTTCTCCGCTACTTTGGTCTCACCAGAGAACTCGGCTGACAACGCGATTTGAATCATCGCTTCGGCAGCATCGTCACTGCTCGGGTACTTCACGATGAATTCCTCAAGGTCAACTAAAAAGGCTTTCTGTAGCGCATCGAAGTCCGCTTTGGGCTGCTGCATCTTGTAGTTGTTGTCAGCTGTCAGGGTCCGGAAGACCACGTAGGCAATGTCGTTGGTTGATGCGGAAGCATCCGTGATTTTTTCAACGAAGTCCTGAAGTCGTTCGACACCTTTGGGAAATTCGCCAGTCTGGGCCGCCGCGCTAACCGTGTCAGCAAATTGACGAATCCACGATGATCGCTCTTCACCACTGGACGCCGAAATCAGCTTTTCAAGCGCATCGGCGCGCAGCGACTGCAGGACGGCTTTGTCTTTAGCAGGCAATTTGGCCAATTGCAGTTTTTCGTCAACACTTTGCAATTCACCGACCAATCGTTCCGTCGCTTTGCTGATTCCGCCCGACGCTTCGGGCACACTGTTCGCGCCGCGCGGCTGGAAAGTAACACTGAAGAACACGCCCGAATCAGAGACCACTTGACCCTCGGCGACGGTCTTGGGAAGGTCTACCAAACGCCATGCTGGACCGACTTGAATAATCGTGCCGACCAGGAGTTGCTTGGCTTTGCCAGCATCTTCCAGTAAAGCGACGACGTTTTCGTAAACCACAATATCTTTCTTCGATCCGTCGGTGCCTGCGGGCACGATTCCCGGCTTGTCGCCGCCGAAATTCGTCCATTTGCTCTGTTTCGTGACCACATTTTGGCCTGCAGTCCAAGCAGCAAATTGCTTCCGCGCGTCGGCGACTCGTTGTGTCAACATCTCCGCTTTCTCTTTGCCTAATCCCAGAGAGGCAATTTCGCTTTCCGATATCAGTAACCTTTCAAAGCGTTCTGGCTCGCGATTCGAGGTCGCACGCACCACTTCAGCGGTCACTTCTTCGGCCGAGATCATGTTCCAAGTGTCGATGACGCCATCTTCATTTTTGTCTTTGCCTGACCGCAACCCTTCGGTGCTCAGCCAACGGTATTCGTCAGCGGTCTGGTTAAAGTCGGTGTCAGATTCACGATAAACTTCGACGCCAGCGTTGTAATAACACCATCGGTCAAGTTGATTGTCGCTATTGGTGTCAGCGAACCAGCGCAGTGGCACGGCTCCGGGACCGGAAACCAGAAATCCCTTTCCATCCTCGCGGACGGTTTCTTCAAGCGAACACTCGGAGATCTGCTCAGGTTTTACCTGCTCATAGTTGACGTCCGCTTGTCGTGGCTTAAAGGCGAGCGCTTTAGAAAGTTTTTCCGACGGGTCGGCACCAGACGCCGCCGAAGCAGCGGCTGTAGTTGCCAGACCGGCGCTACACGCCATCAACAATGCGCATCGCATTGACGGAGAACGAGTGAACCCCAAATAATTAAACAATGAACTTCCGATCGAATGTACGGTTGGCATGCCCACCTGCTCCTTGGAGATAATGACTCATCAATATTGGCTCGTCGGCTTGGGATCCCGCAAGCCGGCTCTTGGATTTGCCCATAAAATGGTTCGGCAAATCGTTCCAGCCTCATTGTTTAGCAATTCTTTCGCGGCACGGGAATCGCGATTTTATGCCAAAACTGTGGGTGCCTCTGCACCGATGCCGCAGCTCCAGGCCGGTATCGCCATTTTGGGACCCTTTTTTAGCTCAGGCAACCCCGAACAAGCAGCCAATTCCGTGCAAGCCTATCTCCAACAGACGAAAAAAACCCACCAGCCGCTTCAGTTCACCCGTGAATGGTTGACATCCCTGAACCATTGGCTACGATTTCCCAGTCTAGTAAGTCAGTCTTCGCAGTTAATTGCGATTCTGCCGATCTAGGCATGCAATAGGTGATAAGTGCTTCCTGTGTTTGCAAAACAGGAGGCAATTCACAGTAATTCACGGGCGCGTAGCTCAGTTGGTTAGAGCGCGTCGCTGATAACGACGAGGTCCCAGATTCGAATTCTGGCGCGCCCACTTGTGAATTATGCCTGTGGTAGCCATATTGTTTGAGGCCGTGACACTCACGGCCACCTACGGGGGTGTAGCTCAGTTGGGAGAGCGCTTGCTTTGCAAGCAAGATGTCGTCGGTTCAAGTCCGTCCACCTCCATTGGCCGAAGGCCAATAGAGAGCAGACAGGAGAAAGTAGAGAGTAGAAAGATTCGAGACTGGGAGATTTTCCAGGCTCAAGATACTTTCATCACCACTCGCCTTTCTCCTTGTCTACTCGGTCTACTTTCTACCCACTACTCTCTTTCTTTG
>JANLQO010000643.1:0-30007 GCA_031367855.1 Planctomycetia bacterium
TGGTCTTCTGTGTGACAAGCCAACTTTCTTCCTGATCGCTTTTCTTTGTTTTCGGCGAACGAAGTTCGCTGTACTGGATTGCTCTGCGAGGCTGCTTGCATCTAAGCCACTTGCATGGCGCGTTAGTTCGCCGAAGCCGTGAACTGGTTGCCGCGTTGCCATTGTTTTTTGAAAATTGCAGCCTGGATTGACGTTGTTTTGAGAATTCATCGATTGTATTTGGGATTTAGAACTTCCAACGGTCCGACAGTGTCCTTTGGACGCTCTCGATCTCGTTGTGGTTTCCTATCGCACTTTTTTCGGCATGGCCGACCTACCGGGCTTTGCGTTGGCGCAGCGGCTCAGCTAAAACTAAGGCGTAACAACCTGTGCACCCCAGCGGCGGGCGGTGCTTTATAACAATGGTGCGTCAACTCCCGCCGCGAGGTTACGCGTGCCGTCCTGCCTTTCTACAACCTTTACCCTAGGCGTCATTCCTACATGCCTGAGCGTTTAGACTTAGACCGTATCTTCATGGCAGTGCTTGAGCACTACGGAGAAGATGTTGATTCATCGACTATTCCCGAACCGTGTGGCGTGCATTTGCTCGTTTATCACACTCATGGAATACTCAATAATGGTGGCTTTCAATACCTCCTCGAAGGCAACTATAATGATGATCCTGGATTTCGACGTACCCGGGAGGCATACCGGAAAATTGATGCCGCAAGTGCAGTCAATGCCTTCACGCGTGTATTCAATTTGTTCCCAGATGACGAACTACCCGACGACATAGATAAACGTTTGTCCATTCTAACTGAGTCTTTCAGCAATGGAGGATACGTTTGAAAAAACAGAAACTCCTGATAGCCAATACTGGCATTCTGAGGATGAGACAATGGATCGGCTTGACGCCTACGTTCGGTACAATCTCGACGCTTTTCCCGAAATGTCATGAAGACAGGCAGAAAAACATGAACGCAGAAATGACTCCTTGTCCCAAGTGCAGCGGCGTAATGTTGCAAGGTTTTGTCGTCGATCATCACGCGGGCGGCAAACGATTGGTCAGCAATTGGGTCGAGGGGGCACCCGAGAAGTCCTTCTGGCATAGCACGAATGTCCCGGCGGAAAAATGCGTTCCCATAGGCGTCTTCCGGTGTTCGGCATGCGGTTTTTTGGAGTCGTACGCTCGCCCGGAGTTCACCGCAAATTAGCGATTTTCCCTCCAACGTCCTGCGATCGCTGCATTGCAGCAGGCTGTCAGCCATTCTGCCAGGACGAAGCGAAATCATCGTCCGCCGACAGAGCGGCAGCACTACGCAGCACGGCGCGATTCCTATGCCCAATGACTTGGCAAGGATGCCTGAAAGAAAAGCGGTTTGGGTGGTCGCCCCAGAATCTGACTAATTAGTTTGACATCGTAACTCTTTTTCCCTAAATGACTTGCAGCGATCAATTGGACATTGCATTGCGTTGACGATCCGCTTGGCATGACATTTGACTTTGTGTCCTTGGAATTGCGGCGCCCTTTCGAACGCCGTTACCTGGCGGACATACAAAGGAAGATGTCAATGAGAAACGATTTCCCGATTTGTGGACTGATATCTGCATGTTGCTTCTTAGTTGGCGCTATTCCACAGGTAGCGTTCTGTCAGACGAACTTGGCTAACTCCGATGGAAAATCGAATCACTTTGATGTTCGATCGTATTCAAACGGGCCGAGCGCGAAGAGCGTCTTGCAGTTGTGCGAAACGGTTCGAGCCGAGTTGCAACGTGTTTGGCAGGCAGATTCGAAGTGCGAGAAATGGGAGCCGCGATGCGAGATTGTGCTTCATCCGAATCGGCAAAGTTATCAAAACGTCGTTGCTGGTGACTTTTCGAGTTTTGGAAGCAGCTTGATCCAGTTGGACGCTGGAAAAATTGTCGCGCGGCGGATCGATTTGTTAGTTGACCAAGACGGATCGCTCTCGGCCTTGCCACATGAATTGACACACGTCGTGCTGGCGGATCACTTCAAGGGGCGCCAACCACCCCTGTGGATGGATGAAGGCATCGCGATGTTGGCGGATACGCGTGAAAAGCAGTTGCTACACCAGCGAGATTGTATCGAAGCAATGACGACTGGGCGAGCAATTCCGCTGAAGGACCTTATGCAGCTTGAGCAATTCTCCTCAGCCGAGCAAGTGCCTGCGTTCTACGGTCAGAGCTTGACGTTGGTCCGCATGCTATCGGAGCAGGGCAAGCCACAAACCGTCGTCCACTTTACAATCGATGCACTTGATCTGGGAGTCGAGAGGGCGTTGCAAAAACATTACGCGATTCAAAACTTGCACGAACTTGAAAAACGGTGGAAAATCGCGGTGGATGTCAAAGCCGCCGTTTCCCCGCAATCGGATTCAATCGTAAACGTAAGGTTCCAGCCATGAACAGTCGCCCTGACCGGCTACTGTGTCGGCTGTTCGGTTTGCAGGGCGCTGGGGGCGACGTCTAGACCCAATTCGTCATCTTCAGGTTCGAATGTGATTTCGTTTCCAGTAATGCGATTGATCGCGCCGGTATTCAGCAAGGCTACTATTTGTTCGCGCGGCAAGGCGTCGACGTTCATGGTGAGCTTAAACTGAACGCGGCGAAGATTCTTGAATGTGTTGAGCGCTTCGACAAAACGGATCACTTGATCGCCAGAGATATCCGTATTTGTCAGCACTAGTTCTGTCAGCTTGGGCAGCTGCGCAATTTCGACTAGATCATTCGTAGATATTTGACTGTTGAGAATCCACAGCGTTCGGAGCTCGCATTGGTGGGCTAATCCTTTCAATCCATGATGTCGTCCGCCTGAAATCTGCAAGGTCGATAATGGATTCAGAGTAGGGAAATGTTGAAAAAAGCCCTCCGCAATGTCACAGTCATTTAGCGACAAAGTTTGGAGATTCGGTAGCGAATCGATCATTGCGAATTGCGATGTTGGAATATCGTTGCCGATAAATTCCAAGTGTCGAAGTTGCGATTGGCTCGACAAGGCTCGCCAGTCCGTTCGTGTCATATTCCCAGTGAATGATAAGCGGGCGATGCCGTCAACGACACACATGAGCCTCAGTTTTGTGAATGAAAACGGCAAGAGTGATTTGTCCACGTAATCAAAGAACACATCTAAATCGTTTGTTTGTCGACGTCCACGCATTTGCGATCGCAATTGCACCGCCACACTCCCCTGATTTCCGAGTGCATTGGCATTTTGTCGAGATCGACTGAGGAAATACCAATCATCCTGAACCTGGTATAAATTTCCTAAAACTAGCGAGGTGATGATTGCTGCGCCGAAGAAGGAGAGCCGGAAGCGGAATCGAGAAGTCCGTCGCAGTTGTAAGAACGCGGTAGAAGACAGCATCACCACTAGCGCGAAAAAGATCACACATGCCGCCGTGTTTGGAAATCTTGGACGCGCGAGCAGCCATTGGTTCGCGACTCCCAGCGCAAGGATCGCAGCGCACGCAGAACCGCATTGTCGCAGACCGATCCATAAATCTGAATCGCGTTTTGCAATCAAGTCCAACGCGAAAATATAGGCTGTCAAAACAATCGACGCCAAATACAACGCTTCAAACCGAAGACGCAACGCCATTGGAACTGCGCTGATCGCAAGAGCCACCAAAAAAGTTCCAACGAACAGCGATCGCAGGGTGAATTTTGGCAATTCAATACTCAACCTTCTTGGCCGACCTGCTCGGCCAAATCGAAAAAATGTCGAGCCGCGCGACCGCTGATCGTTTCGCTTTTGAGCAACTCCGTCGCAATCGATTCCACCGCTTTCCAAGTCGCTGCATCGGCCAGAAGATGTTCTGCCTTATCGAGCAAGCGGCGCTCGAGCCGCTCCACTTGGCGCTCACCGCCCGTTCGCATCAATACATAGCGGCGAATTCCTCGCAGATCTTGGGCCGCACCGCTCGGGCAGTATCGCCCCGTCACTTGCGACTCGGCCACCATGCCCGCGAATAAGATCAGTATCTCGTCCTCCAGCCAATCTTTCGTCGGCTTGAAGCGTCCCTTTTGAATCTGACAGGCACCGAGGTATTTCTGATTCGGTGCTACGGTTACTTTCTGAATCGGCCGCCCCAGCGCGAGCGCCATGACCGCGTGTCCCGCCTCGTGATAGGCAGTCGCTATCAATCGAGGATCGACCGCTTTGATTGGATCTTCCATGGTGAATCACTCCGAAGAAAGCAAGCTGGAAGCTTGCGCCACTAGCGCTTAAGAAGAATCGGATCGGCTGAAACGCTTACTTCTTTTCCACGCAGCTGTTTGTCAAAATACTGCTTAATCCGCGCGGGCACTTCCGGAGAATTAAAACCACCGTGTCCACCATTTTGAACCGGCACCAGCAAGCAACTGACTTTCACGCTCTCGAGCGCATCCTTGAGCAACTCTGACTGATTGAAGGGAACTAGCGGATCCTTGGTTCCGTGGATGAATAAAAATGGCGGATCGTCTGCCGTCACGTAGCGAATGGGATTGGCAGACTCAGCGGCTTCTTTCTTGTCTTGAATCGCACCTCCCACCAGCTTGGATTCGGGTGAGTTAGCTGAGCCATGATTGCCGCCCATCGCAAAAAAATCGGTTGCCCCAAACTGATCGATCACGCAAGCCACTCGACTGCTGATCTCGTCGTGATCGCCAAGCTCACCGTCCATGGCTTTGACGTCTGCGCTTGTTCCGAGCATTGCGACCAAATGTCCGCCTGCGGAAGTCCCGGTGACTCCGATCCGATCTGGGTCTAGATTGTACTTCAAGGCGTTGGCCTTTAGCCATCGGATCGCGGCCTTGCAATCATGAATCTGTGCGGGCCAGATGGCTTCGCCGCTCAATCGATAGCCGATAGAAACCCCTAAATATTCACCCGTTGCAACCAGCGGAATGACGCTGCCAGCACCACCGCGTTTGTCACCATTTTGCCAACCGCCGCCATGAATAAATACAACGACTGGCCGCGCTTTACCGGTTTTGAATTCATTCGGCAGGTAAAGATCCAGTCGCTGCCGTGGATTGTCCGTTGCTGCGTAGGGTACATCCAGTTCAGCGATGACGTTTGGCGGCATCTTTGGCTGCTGCGCTGTTGCGCTACGTCGCTTCAAGAAATCGCGATCTTCCTCATGCGTAACTTCACCGTTCTTATCCGTATCCAGTTCGTCGAAAAGAGGCGTAGACAATTCGTCGCGAGTCAATTTGCCATCGTTGTTTTTGTCGTGGTTTCGGAACTGCGGGCTGGATTCCTGCGCCAAACAAGCTGCGGTGAACGCGAAAGCTAGCAGCATGGCCGATATTTTACCAAGATAGTTCATTGCATGCTCCAAGGCGATCATCGATCGTTGCTTCATTCAACCGATTCATATTTTGACGACACTTTATTGCCAAGCACATTGACTCGTTTGGTCGGTTTGCCATCGAGAGTTGTCAGTGGCAAACCAGCTTCACACCAGCCGAGCATGCTGCCTTTCAAATCAACGGCCGGGACATCCTTCGACTTGAGTTGTTTGACATACTTGCCACTGCGACCGCCTGATAAGCAATAACAAATTGCAGTTTTCCCTTTATACTTGTCAGGGTCCGCTTCGAATTGTGCCTTTGTAATTGCGCCAGGTATCACCGAGACTTTGGTCTCGTTATCGCTGCGAACGTCGACGAGCACGATGCTTTTGAGCGCCTCTTCGCTGGCTTGAATCTTCTTGAACAAGTCGATCGAGATCTGATTCTCCTTAGCGATTTTCGCGGCGATATCTGCGCCCAGCTTTTCGGCGGTCACAGGTGCTTTCGCCTCCTGCGAAAAAGTCAACTGAAATACACTCACTGCAATCGTGAACGTGGCGATTGAGCAAACTGTAATTTTCAAAATCGTGCTCCTTGCTAAATAGGGTTGTGGTTCGTTTGGTACGCGTTCAAGGTTGGAGTGCAATCGGCTGGCTGTCAAGCGCTCGCGCATTTTGACTTACAAACGCATTGAACTGTCCCGCTGCATCTTGTAGGGCTTTTTGAGTGGCCGCGCCGTGACGAAGGGCTTGGTCGACGAGCCCTTGATTGCCTAGCCCGAGTCCCTTCAACGTATCAAGCACCGACTTCACCTGAGGATCCTCATGGATACGCTTAAGTTGTTCTTCGGTTTGCTCGGCGGCGTTTGCTTGCGACGCAAATCGCACGACTTGAAACCAGATTCCAGCTTTTTCCATTGCAAAGAAATAGGTTTCCACAGTCACGGTTGAAGACAACGTGTTTTGATTCAAGCGTGTGATCGATACGCCGCAAAACCCTTCGCGTTCGGCTTCCTCGGTTGCTCGTTTCCACCAACCATCACTTTTTTCTTTGGGCTTCTGAAACTCTGGCAACCCCAATTCCGCTCCCAGCTGACTGATCGGGTCTTCACCCAAGCCACCACCTAGCATTTGAGCAACCAAAGCGCTCGCATCGGGTGTCTCGGTTTTGCGAATCAACATAGTGCCGGTGCCTTGAAACTCGAGCTGCTTCCGCAGAGCATACTCGACCACTGCTTTTCTGGCGGCCCACTGGCGATCGGATTCGCCAGTCGCCTCAACCTCTCGACTGAGATTCACGTTTTCTGTTTCGACGTCAACGCCCAGTTCGACTAACTTCTTGCGCAGTTGACTAACGGGAGTCGTCGTGACATCGTCAAGATCGTTTTGAAACGCCAAGCCAGCAATCTTGCGCCGGTCCGTAGGTTGACTGAAGATCTCGCGGTAACGAGAGGGAGGTAGCTCGATGGTGACAAATTTCCGTTTGCCTACATCCTCGAGCCGCATCTCGCTAAACCGCGTTAGCTCGTCCTCCAAAAAAGAAACCAGTCCGCGATCATCCGGTCGATTCTCTATCCACGCTGCAAGACGCTCGACGCGTTGCTGGCGAGATTTTACAAACCGATCGCGCTCCTGCGCCGTCCACTCAGCAAAAAGTTGTGGGTAGGTTGTTTCAAGCCATTGGCGTCCGACGGAAAACACAAGGTTTTGATCGACACGACGACTCAATAGAAAACCGTACAGCCGCTTGCCCCCCTCGATCTTTACAGAATCCACACCCAGGCGACTTTCGGCGACTTGCGGAAGCTGAGAAAAAACTGGCGGCGGGCAGAGCACTGCCAAGGCAAAGAAAATACGTAAGCGAACCATACGACTCACCCCATCAATTCTTCTGCCAACGGAAACCTTCAGCCAGAAACGTATCTTGGCTTTCAGCGGAACAAATGCGTTCGAACAAACGGCTAGTGGTCAACGGAAATTTACTTTTTGCAGCGATTGCCCAGGGTTGCGTTGCGACCGAGCATTCGATGCCGGTTATTTGCACAGCGTCTAGATACTCGGCCGCACCCACCGCGTTGCTCAAGTAAGCTACGGCGGCATCTAGCGAACCGGTTCGCAATTGATTGACCAACATGTCGCCAGTCGGAGTTTGGACGGTCACGTTGGCCATCACTTCTGCTTGAATGCCACCTTCTCGAAACGTATTTGTAGTTATCCTGCCCATGGCGCATTGCTTCTCATGGCCGATTCCGACTCGTACACCTGGGCGGGTTAGGTCCTTCAGCGATCGAATGCCAAGCGGATTGCCCTTTTGAACCAAGATCACCAACTCGTTCTGAGAAACATCGACCGGCGCAGGGAAATACTCTTTAATTTGGTTCATGAATTCTTTGTCGCAAGCAAAGTAAGCGTCCGGCAATTGGCCCGTTTTCATCTGCGCAACCAAAATGCCGCAGCCGTTATAGACTGTCGTGACGCGCACGCCTTCTCGCAGCTCGAAAGCCTTGATCGTATCGTCGATCGCCGGACGCAACATCGAGCCGGCAAAAACGGCTAGTTCCGGCACATCGCTCCAGATTTCCGCTTTCTCTGCGGCAAAACCGAATTCTTCGTAACGCTTCCCACCACGTTCCGCAGCGGCCAAGTAACGAGCAAAATGCAACGCAGCGGTCGGCTGTTTCGATGCCTTGACAACACCTACAGCGACACGCGATTGCGCGTTTGCTAACTCAGGAATTCTCACGAACTCTAGCCCCGGATATGTGTGCAGCACAGCGTCATAGACGATACCGGCATCCGCAGCACCCACGAGCACATCGTTCGCGACGTCGGTGACTGTCGTGCGATACGCGTCCGTCGCTTGGTCCAGCGAGTTCCAGCTGCCCTGGCGGCTAAGCACTTCACGTGTGAGCTTTCCAATGGCAGCGGCTTCGGCACTTGCTTGAACGAATTGAAGGTCAGCCTGCAGCAAATCTGCCAGCGATCCAATGCGTTTCGGATTGCCCTTAGGCACTGCTACTACTGCATTCATTGTTGCCAGCGGAAGCACCTCAGACACTAACTCCTTTTCTTTCGCCATCTTTAGAAAACTATTGTCGGCCGGCAAAAAGAGGTCTCCGGTGTCCGTAACTTCCAAGGTTGCAAGCAACGTTTGTGACGGTCCATACTGAACTTGTACTTCGCGACCAAATTCCTTTTTGTAGTCCGCTCGAATCGCATCCACGACAGCGCGATTGCTGGCTGCGCAGAATAACACCAGCGGTTCGCTCTGACCGGTGCTCGGCGATTTGGATTGCGATAGTAGAAATACTGACCCAACTAGAACGACTAACGAACCTACCATTGCCAACGTTGTTCGATTCATGGCAATTGCTTTCGTCCAGGAGCGAGCAGCACCAGCATCAAAGCCGAAATTCGAATCTTCAACATGGCAAGTTCAACCGCAGGTTTTTTATTTAGAGTAGAACGATTGTCCCAATCGTTTTTCGAAGCACTTGAGACATTTATTCTACACTTGCTATTTTAACCCAAGTCCCGTCCCAGCGTACTACCCGAGCGGTGACTTGGGCGGTCGAATCGACGCAAACTCAGGAATTCCATGGGTACACTTGTTTTACCATCGATTGCCAGCTGCACCAGCGATTCACCCAGCACTGAAGCGAACTTAAACCCATGCCCGCTTAGTCCGGCGGCGATGGCAATTTGAGGATGATCAAAATGCTGATCGACAATAAAATGCTCGTCGGGGGTCATGGTGTACATGCAGACCGAATGGTCGGTAGCGGGAATAGCCACGTCCGGCAGGTGCGCCCGCAAGAAGCGATCGACCTGCTCGAGCTCGGCGACATCCACCGAGCGATCAACTTTCAGAGGATCTTGAACCGTCGTTCCACCGCTGTGTTGAGCCACTTTCAAGCCGCGTTCGTTGCGGACAGGAAACCCATAGAAGTATCCGGCAGACGTTTCATAGAAAAACGTCGGCGAGTGATTTTGCAAGCCATACGCTGTGGGAGTCTTAACAGGATACCAATGCAGATGCTTGCGAAGCACGTGCAATGGGAGTCCTAAATCAGCCAGCACTTCGTTCGCCCACGCACCGGCGGCAACGACTACACGCGGTGCGTAGAATTTCTCACTGTCCGTAGTGATGCAGATCTCGTTGCGCTGAACGCTCCAGCCTCGTACAAGTTGATTGAAGCGCAGGTCTGCACCCAGACGCTGCGCTTCGCCAATGTAATGCCGTATACATTCTTCTACCAATAGAAAGCCAGCGTTCGATTCAAATACGGCGACACAATCTTCCGGCAACACAAAACCTGGGAAGCGTTCCTTAAATTCACCTCGATCAATCTCTGCGAGCGGCAATTGATGCATCGCAGCGGATTGGCGGACACCTTGAATGAGCACCCCGGATTCAGGGCCGACTTCCACCAGTCCCGTGTGGTAGAAAAGCTGCCGCGAGATTCGCTGCTCCAGCTGTTCCCATAAAGAATAGGCTCGTTTGAGCAGTGGCACGTAATCGGGATGCTCGAAATAAGCTTGACGGATTACTCGTGTGTCACCGTGCGAACTGCCGCGAGCGTGGACCGCTTCGAATCGTTCCAGCGCTAGCACTCGCAATCCACGTTCGGCCGCGTAGTAGGCTGCTGCGCTGCCCACGCCACCGCAACCGATGATGATCAGATCGAAAAGATTGAGCATTCCGATTCCTATTGCTACGAAATGAGCTGAGGGTGTCTTGGCAGTTTCGCGGGGCGGTGGTGCCTGCACTCCGTAAAAAGACTCCGAAGGAACCAGCGGCTTGCGGTGCTACGATTCGGTTTCCATGGCGGAGGTAAATTCCCGAAAGCGCAGTAGGAGTGCTGCGGCGACTAAGTATGCGACGGTCATTGCCAATAACACAGCTACGTGCCAAGCAGCACTTTCTTCGCCAAAATAGGCTACGAAGACAGGATTGCCGCGAGCCGAATCGACATCCATCTCCATCCATCTCACCAGTATGCATCGTAGTCGATATTGGATTGTGAATAAGTTCACCGCCGCCGGGATCAGTGCAGCGGCGGCCTCGAAAACAACAGCATACAAAATCCCGGCGACCATCGCACGCTTGGGGGCGATGACTCCGATCAACAGGAACACCGCTGCATAGGCAAGGCACGAGAGTGTAGCGAGTCCGCATTCGACGCCAACTAAGTGAAGCTTGTGCTCAGGCCCGATGATGACCGCACCGAGCGATGCCGATACCAGCCCAACTGGCATCGCCCAACTGATCGATACCAAGTACTTGCCGAGCAACACGGCGACCGGGCCGTAGGGTCGTACCGCCAGGTACACCCAGCTTCGCCCTTCCAATTCAGCCGACAAAACGGGAGTGGCCCACAGAAATACACTCATCATGCAAGCTACGCAGGGTGACAGCACATAAACCAAAATCGCCGCAACCTCGATGGGTGGATCTGATCGTGCGGCCATCCGGATCATCATCAACAGTGCAGGTGGAAAAGCCATCAGCGCGACCATCCATGCCAAGCGCGGGATCGTCAATGCGCGACGCCACTCAAAGAAGAACACGGCGGGGATGCGTTGCAAAGTGTTCATGCCGTGCCTCGGTGGATCTTCATCAATGAATTGAACACATCTTGCAATGAATCTTCTGATGCGCGAACTGCTGAAACCAAATAGCGATTCTCAGCCACAGCGCGACTGAGGAACTTCCCCAGCTCAGTTGACGCCGCCGTCTTCATCAGCAATTCACCGTCGTCGGCAATATGCACCGAATCGACCAACGCTTCGCAAATCAATTCAGCCGCCAGTTGTCGCGGTGCGTCCACTCGCACGCGCAATTCCGAAGGCACATTGGTCAGTAGGGTATTGATGTCATCGGTCGAGCCAGACGCGAGCAATCGCCCGCCGCTCAGCAGCAAGAATGACCGCGTGAGAGATTCGATCTCGTGCAACACATGGCTAGAAACCAACAGGCTCTGGCCGTCTGCGATCCATTGTTGCAGCAATGTTGTCATCGTGTGCCTGGCGATAGGATCCAGTCCACTGAACGGTTCGTCCAATATCAAGAATTCAGGTTCGTGTGCGATCGCTTGGGCCAATCGCGTTCGCTGACGCATGCCGCGTGAATAAGTCGAGATTTTGCGATGCATGTGCTCCGTCAGACTAACTCGCTCCAACGCTTGCAGAGCCAGTCGCTTGGCCTGGCTTGTATCAAAGCCTTGCAATCGCGTCAAATAGGTCACCCATTCGATCGCCGAAACATCCGCATACATCCCTTCAGAGCCAGGCAGATAGCCAAGTCGCTGGAGCAACTTCGGACTAGAACGCGCCGGCTCTCCTAGAACATAAACCGTGCCAATCGTGGGTGACAACTGACCAGTAATCAAGTTCAGTAGCGTTGTCTTGCCGGCTCCATTGGGACCCAACAAACCGTGAGCGCCATTTGCCAACGAAAGCGTAATGTCGTTTACGCCGATAACGGTGCCGTACAGTCGCGTCACATTTTGCAAATCAAGGAGCATTGATACCTCAGGTCACACACGCATCGGGGCGGTGACACGGCGAAATAGTATCGCGAGCGAGATGGCTGATACCGCAATTAACAACAAAAACGAACGCAGTGCGATCGAAGGATCGCTGTCGAATCCAAACACATAGGATTGAACAGCACCCAGGACTTGGTAAGGAGAAGTAAGTACCTGCCAAGTAGGTTCGAATGTTTCACGGCGGCGAGCCGCTTCAAACGAAGGCCACGCAATCAGCGAGGAATAAGTCACATGACCGATGATCCACATCGCGAACCATCCAAAACCCGCATAGCGACTTTCCAGAGTTAACGAAGAAAACGCCAAGGCGACTAAAGTCGTCGGCACAATCAAACAAACCGAAGCCACGAGGATGCGCAGCGGCAAGTCCCATGTCGAAAGAATCACCTCTAGCGACGGAGACAACATCACCGCCAAAACATAGAGAATCAGTGCTGGCAAGGTCGCGATCGATAGCAAGTAGAACGCTACGACTCCGATCTTACCCGCAATGTACTCCAGCCGAGAAATCGGTCTTGCAAAATAGATTAAATACGCGCGCGTTCTCAAGTCTTGCGAAATCAAAGGCGGCGCAACTATCCCAACGACAACTACCATCAATAACGCTTGTGGGTAGCGCATCAGCGTTAGCAAAAGGTACGACCACACGTCATGTCGAATCGCATCGAATTGCTCAGGCGTCGGCGAACTCGGCAGTGTTCCAATGGCTTCTCGAAGTTGCTTGGCCTGAGGCAGTCCCCGCGTAAACCCCGAGAATGCTCGCCAAATCTCCGGATCGCGAACTGACTGCTCAAACAAGAAAAATGGAATTGCGAAGAACAGCAACGGTAAGAGGGCCACGAACAGCAGTCGCTTGAGCCACGTTGACTTCGAAGCGCGACGGATGCCCGTTGAGGAAATGGTCAACCAGCGAGTCCATTCACTCACGCGCGGACCTTCCCAAGCTCGGTAGCCGGCGTCATGAATTGGCATTTGGCTGTCCTTTCGGAATCTGCTGGACGGCTTCCAAAAAAATGGCTTCCATCGAATTTCGCGCGGGGGTCAAAGATCGCACAACAACATCCTGTTCGACCGCTGTTCGCCAAATCTCCCGTAGCCTTTCCTGCGAATCACCTTCGACGACGATCGTCGACATCGGCCCAAGTTTGGCATCGAGGCGTCGAGCTTTCAGCGCCAGCAGGAGCTTATCCGGTGAACCCAAGGTGCGAATCTGAAACGCTGGAATCGAGGGCTTAGCTAGGTCAGCCATCGCTCTCGCGACGGAGACCCGCCCCGACGCAAGGATCACAACGAAGTCACTGACCTGCTGCACGTCAGGCAGAATATGAGTGCAAATGACAATGCTCTTCTGATGCGAACGAGCCAGAACTCGAATTCGTTTCAGCATCAACTCGCGTTCATCAGGGTCCAATCCGGAGGTGGGTTCGTCGAGAATCAGTAACGGTGGATCATGGACTAACGCTTGTGCAAATTTTAATTTCTGCCGCATTCCAGTCGAATAGGTTTCGACCGTGCGATAGCGTTCTTGTCCAGCTCCGCAAAAGTCAAGGATCTCATGGGCGCGTCGTAACGCTTCGATCGAAGGTACGCAATTCAACCTCGCCGCGAATTGCACACTCTCGACACCGGTTTGAGAAGGCATGTAGCAATCGTCTTCCGGCATGTAGCCCACGAGCTGCCGAATCTGCTTGCTATCTCGCCACGCAGACATCCCCAGCACAGTGCCTTCACCGGACGTCGCGCGCAACAAGCCCAATAGAATCTTGATCAGCGTACTCTTACCTGCACCGTTTGGCCCAAGCAGGCCGGTCACTCCCGCGGGAATATCGACACTGATATCGTGCAGCGCCTGAAATTTGCGAAACGATTTTGTGATCGAACGCAACTCGATAACGTTGCCGCAACTTTTCGAGTTGTTTCGCGAAAGATTCAATGGGATGTGTTCTGAATTTGGCGGGGGGGTGGCACGCACCTGTGGGAGTGTGATTCACCACTCTGTTCGATGTGACTCAGGGACGTGCCATCCTCATTTATTGATCTGAATTAAGCACTAGTCTATTCGAGCGCTCGCTGCACTTATTGCCAAAATCGCTGAATTAAGTGCCAAAACGTGGAGATTTCCGGTTCGAGTGCCAACCGCCATAGCCATAGTGCTGAATTCAGAGTTCAAGGAAAGTTATGCTAACGACATCGGCGATAGCCGTAACTTCGACCATAAACCGGATACGAGTTTCGATTGACCGAGTATGCCGGACGGTAGCCACCATATCCGCTCCGATAACCGCCACCATATCCGCCGTAATAACTTGAGCGGACACCAATCGAAGGACCGTAACCGTAGCCCCCGAACCCGCTCCGATAACCCATCGATGGTCCCACACCGAATCCGATGCTTGGGCCATACATGCCGGGGCCGTAACCGAACCCTCTTCCAACTCCGACGCTGATACCGCCGAATTGGGCATGAGACTCAGAAGCCATGCCCGCGATCAGCGCAACCGCCAAAAAAGCACCCAACAATAGCCGTTTCATGATTCTTTTTTCCCTTGGATCGCAAATTTTTGTTCGCGACGGCCACAAAGTCGTCGTTTAACTAACTCTGGCGAGCCTACAGAGCAGCGATTTTCGAACAAATAAAGCATGCATAAAGTGTGCCACTTTAAATTGTCACAGTTGCATCGAAAAATGCCAAAGGAAATTGGTTGTTTAGTGTCCAACGTTAGCGCCGCCTTCGGGAGGCGTGCGTTGACCATAGAACGAATACAACAATGGAACCAGATTGAAGAGAATCAAGGTCATAGCCATCCCGCCTACGACCACGATTGCAAGAGGCCGCTGCGATTGCGAGCCGACCTTGGTAGCAAGCGCAGCTGGTAGTAGCCCCAAAATTGCCGCCAATGCAGTCATAGCGATTGGCCGCACAAGATGCTCCGTACCTCTGATGATCGAATTGTGAACGGAATGGCCGTGCCGACGGTGGCTATTGAAAGAACTAACCATCAAAAGTCCGTTCATGACGGCGACGCCCAGAATGGAGATGAAGCCAACGGCGGCGCTAATATTGAAATTCAATCCCGTCAGTAACAAGGCCCAAACGCCTCCAAGACTCATCGCGACCACGTTCATATAGACCACGACGGCATCCAAAAGCGAAAAGAATGCGAGGTAGAGCATTACGAGTATGAGAGTCAGCGCGACCAGCACGGTTCCGAGCATGCGTTTCTCAGCTTCTTGCATTTGCTGAAACTCTCCGCTCCAAGTTGTCATATAAGGCGCCGAGATTAATGGAGCTACAGCTGCTTGTGCTTCGGCAACCGTGCTGGCCAAGTCACGATCGCGCACGGAAAACTTGACAGCTATCAATCTGCGGCCTTGCTCGCGATTGATGACAGACGCTCCACTACTTACAAATGCATTGGCTGTGCCTGCCTCTAGATTCTGATCAGATTTCGAATCGGGACTCTTTGCCTTGGCTTTGGGCGTCACGAGATCGCCCAACCGTCTTCGCGGTGTATGTGGCAGCAAGCCCGCGATTTCTTGAGAGATCGTTCCTGTAATAACGGGCATTTGAATTCTTGTCCCAAGCATTTCGGGCCGCATAGGTGCACCACTGGCCGAATCCGCAGTTGCGTCATCGTGAACGATATCGACGGGAATGCGTAAAATATCATCGACGCTATCGCGCAAGTGTTTCGGCCAACGCAGGGCAATATCAAATCGTTTTTCCCCTTCGATCATTTCACTGAATTGGCTGCCACCCACCGCGGTAGCCACCACGTCATCGATGTCCGCTACGCGGACGCCCCAAGCAGCACACTTATCACGATCAATTGAGAATGCCAGATTGGTTTGTCCGAGAATCCGGAAGATCCCCGCATCCGTCACACCTGGAATTTGTTCGATGCGCTGTTGAACGCGATTGGCCATCTTCTCAAGTTCGGTTAAGTCTGGCCCAAAGATCTTGATCGAATTTTCACCCTTAACTCCCGAAAGTGATTCCATGACATTGTCGCGAATGATCTGGCTAAAGTCCCATGAGGCCCCTCGGATTTCGTTTTCAAGCTTCTCGCTCATCGTATCCACAAGCTCAACTTTCGATCGGCGGCGTCCAAGCGACTTGATTATCGGCCAGTCATCCATTGGTCGCAGCGGTACAAAACACTGAAGCTCGTTGACACCTGTCGGATCGGTCCCATCATCGGGCCTACCCACTTGTGAACCCACTAACTTGACTTCCGGAAAGTTAACAATCAGTTCGCGCAACCGATGCGCGCTTTTAGAAACTTCCTCGAGCGAAATATTTGCAGGGAACGTGCCACGAATAACCATATTTCCTTCTTCTAATTCCGGCATGAACTCTCGCCCTAGCATTGGCAACGCGGCTAGGGTTGCAACCAAAATCGACAGCATGGCACAACATGCAACGGCACGATTCTGGAGCATCCACTTCAATTGCCCAATGAAGAACCTTACGCACGTGTGTACTAGAAAGTTATCCTTGGCGGGCTTGAGCCGCTTAAAGAGTAGTGAGCACAAGACCGGCGAGAGCGTCAGCGCAAGCAGCAGCGCGCCGCCAAGTGCAAACGCATAGGTGTCGGCCATTGGCCCGAAAATTTGGCCTTCAGGTCCACGAAGCGTGAACAACGGCAACAGCGCGCAGACCATAATCAAAGTCGAAAAAAACAAGCTCCGCTGAACCTCCTGCGCCGCAGTCAAAACGCGGGCCTGGGTCGACTGATTCGGATCATTGGAAGCATGGCTTACGCGCCGATAGATGTGTTCGACCATAATCACCGTTGAGTCGACGATGATGCCAAAGTCGACTGCACCGATCGAAAGCAAGTTTGCTGATTTGCCACGCAGCATCAACGCGCCAAATGCAAACATAAGAGCCAGTGGAATGTTGATTGCAACAATGATCGCAGTCCGTACGTTTCCCAGAAATGCAAGCAGAATGCTGGTAACGAGCACTAGTCCAACTAGCAGGTTTTCGTGAACAGTATCGGTCGTTACACTGATCAAACTGGTACGGTCGTAGTACGGTACGATGCGAACACCAGGCAGCAGTTTTCCTGACTCATTCAATTCTTCGATCTTATCTTTAACGAGCATAAGCGCTGGCATCGATTTCTCATCTTTGCGTAGCAGCACGATGCCTTGGATGACGTCATCTTCATTGATCACTTGAGGTTTGGTACTCTTTGGCTCATTGGACACCGTAGGCTTGTCCTCAAGTCGCCGCGCGAAGCCGATTTGCCCCTGACGAATCTGATGATCAACGACAACACCTTCTATTCCAAGGTCTTCATCCAATTTGACCGGCCCACCTTCGACAACCATTCCAACACGCACGGGAATATTGTTGACCGCGCGAATTACGATTTGTCGAAGCTCGCGAATCCGCCGATTGTCTTCACTGCGGAGATAACGAGCCGCGGCGCTAGGAGTTGTCATGGTGATGGCGGTTTGCAGCGGGTCTTCACCTCCGCCGACCAGTCCCACGGCGCGAATGACCTGCACGTTGCTACCCTGAGTAATAAAGCTGCCACCTACGTTGGCATTGCTTTCAGTGATGGCCGTTTCCAAGTCGCCTAGCGTAATTCCGTATTGCCGCATCCGATCGGGATCAGGCCGAATTTCGTACCGCTTGACGGTGCCTCCGCAACCGACAACTCCCGCTATGCCCGGTAATCGCTGTAGCTCACGACCAATCGTCCAGTCCTGCAGACTTTTTAGATCGTTCAGTGAATAGATCGGCTCACCCTTTGCGTTCTTGGGGCTGGATAGTGTATACCGATAAATCTCACCGATCGGCGAAGCAGGGGAAATCTGTGGTGTCACCCCAGCAGGTAAAGATACGGTTGAAAGTCGATTGAGTACCTCCTGGCGGGCTGCGGCAAAATTGACACCGTAAAAAAACTGATTCCGAAGATGCGCCAGTCCAAACATCGATTTTGTACGAGTGTATTGCAACCCAGGCATGCCAGCTAAGCCGATCTCGAGAGGGACGGTGACCTGCCGCTCTACTTCTTCTGCCGAGGCACCTGGGTATTGTGCGACGACTTCGATAATCGCCGGCGCTGGGTCCGGATACGCTTCAACATTAACGTGGATAAACGCGTAGCCACCGACAAGCGCGAGCACGCAAGCCAGTAAGATGACTACGAGTCTGCTATGCATTGCCCATTCTAGTAAGCCGCCGATCATGGGTTGTTTTCTGTAGTTGAAGAATCAGCGGTCTGATTAAGGGGTGTTTGGGGCACGACCGTTTTAAGGTGCATTTGGTATTCCGCCAGAATTTCCACAGCACCACTGGTGGCAACATTCTTCCCAACTACCAAACACCCTTGGCAGTTAGCTGGACCACGCGGATCAATGCAAGCTAGATCATCCTGAAATCGTACAACACGAACTTGAATAGGTAGAAATAGATCCAGGTTATCTTGCTGTAGCAATACAAGCGTAGTGCCATCGACATCGACTACGGCCTCCGCAGGAACACTTACTAATGGTTGCGGATCCGGCATAGTTACCGAAGCTGTTACAAACTGACCGGCGCGTAAGCTGCCGTCAGCGTTGTCTACCCAGCCCATCACGAGGCCTGTGTGCTGCAATGGATCAATTAAGCTACCGATGCGGTCAAATACTCCCTGAATCGGCTTTGACTGCGAATCGCCTTTCAATCGGACAGTCCACTGTCGTTGCTCCGTGGTCAGTCTTTGCAACGTAACCAAATCCTCTTCGTAAGCAAACGCGCGCACGTCAAGATGTCGTAGGTTGGCGACCTTGAATAGTGCATCGTCTAAGTCAACCAACGTGCCAACGGTGATGTTTTTTTCAACGATTGTACCATCGATGGGTGAGCGAACTTCAACACGAGCCCAACGATCCACGCTCCCTTTCGCTAATTCTCGCATGCCATCTGGATGCAATGTTTCTTCGTTGAGCAACTCACTGCGAATCTGCTGAATCTCGATCGCCGTAAGCTGCCAAGATCTAAGCGTCTTTTCAATGCGTTCGACGGCAATTTCATTTTCTCGTACTCGTCGTTCTACTTCACGAATGGAATTGATGGGGACCGCTGCACGATTATCCGAAAGCCTGGCCAGAGTCTCGCGATCAAACGCCAAGGAAGACAACGCTTGCGCAAGTTCGCTTTTCTTTTCGCCGAGTTCTCGACTCCAAACGACGGCAAGCAATTCACCTTTCTTGACAGTATCACCAAACCTTAGCGATCGTTCGGGTGGCGACCCCGCAACCGCAAGTGCCGGAAGCATTGGCATCTCAACAACTTCGCCCAGGAAACGACTGCGAACCAAACTGTAATCATCGGGGTCCAGATATAGCACACCATCCATTTTCAGACCCGGCGGTGACGGCGACGTCGTTATCGCAGTAAGTCTGAGCCCAATTTCATCCCAACGATTGGATGGAATAGTCAAGGGTCGCCCCGCCAAGTCTGGAAACAAGACGGCAGGCGGTGGAGTGGGTCCGCGTGCAGCAACTTCAGCAGCATCGCGGCGCGCCTGCCACCAGCGAACAGTGCGAGGGACAACGAGCAGCGGAATGGCGACAGCGATCGAAACAAAAATCGCGGCAACCATGGCTTTCCAAGCGCGGCGTATGCCTCTTCGACGAAGAATTTTTCGCAGTCGATCGGTTTTTCGAACTTCGGTCACGAGGCTCCGCGTTGTCGTCATTTGCTGGTTACTTGATGTAGGGCAGTCACGGATGTTGGATAACCGGCATTTTAGACCACTTATTCGCCATTGCAAACCAGCATATGCAATTGCCGTGCCAAGAAGCTAACGAAGGCGTGCCGCGACTCAATTACGCAGTAATGCCAACAGTTGTTTGCCGGATGCCAAACCGATAATCGCAGTTTCTGCAGTGGGGGCGTCCTGCACACATCCCGTGCATTGTTTGACGCGCTGCGGAACGAAAAGCGAAAATTCGATCGCGCTGGTTAGATTTTGGACGTAGAGTTGACGAGCCTATTGCGGCTTGTCTTCGGAACCCGTGACAGCCTCGACGTCTGCAGATTGTTCCTCAAGGAGCGCTGGAATCTGCGCCACATCGACCGATGGCCCCAACTGGAATAAATCGTCCACCTGCAACAATTCGCCTAGGTCAACTGTCCCCTGCCACTGAGCCTGCAGAATTGACAAGTATTGAGTCAATGTCGCGGCCAATGTCTGCTGTGCAACAATGATATCGTTAAATCCGATGCCCGTCGGGTCGGTATGGTATCTCTGATAGATTCCGCGATAGGCTCGCACTTGATCGCTCAATGCGTCGGTTCGAAAGCTAGCGGCCAATTGTCGATTGGCCTGATATCTGGAATACACGGGCGCAAGTTGAGCGATCAGTTGATTCTCGGTGTCGGCAATTGAATAGGTTGATTTTACAAGTTCCGCTCGAGTTGCAACGCGATTTCCTTGGTTGCGGTCGAACACTGGAAGAGCGCCACCTAACACGATGTTATAAGTAGTGGTTCCAGGAATGAACGTATAGTCATGTTGAACTACGACGCCAAGATTCACGTCGGGTATGGGAGTTCGATCAGCAAGCGTTACGAGTGTGCGGTTCTTTCCGACCAAATTGCGGGCCGTCTGCAGATCTGTATGGACTGCCATCAATCGAGCGACCGCTGAGTCATATTCGACGTTTGGAACTTTGCAATCAATGCGTCCAGCTAGCGCAGAGGGCGGAAGCGAGGGCATTCCTACCGCCGCCGCCAATGAACGCCACGCGGCGATCGAATCCTGCTGCGCTTGAATCACTGTTGCGCGAGCTTGTGTAGTAAGCACGCGAAGTTGCAGAGGTTCATACGCGGCCGCCTCGCCTGCTTTTACCAAATCTACTTGAGTTCGATAAGCACTTTCAGAAAGTGTAAGAAGTGCTTCGGCCAACTGTAGGCGCTGACGTGCGGTGAGCGCAATGAAGTATTGACGACGAACTTCGGAGATCGTCGTGTACCAAGTCTTCTGCAGGGCCAGGCTTGCATTGGCGTGATCCACAGCAGCCGCTTCCGCAGCGAGTCCCAGTTTACGGGCTGTGATAAATGTCTGCTGAATGTAGGCTCCGTGGTATCCACGCGTGAGCGCAGTACGAACCGTATCTGCTTCGTACCCAAAATTCGGATTCGGCGGCAAGCCAGCTTGGATCATTTTTCCGCGCGCGGTTTCGATCGCCGCTGCCGCAGCACGAATTCCAGGATGATTCTCCCGCGTCAGCTGCTGTAGCTCTTCCAGCCCCATTATCCCAAGGGCCGCATCGGGCGCTGCGTGCGCCATTTTCGGCATCGGAATCAGCGGTGGATAGAGTTGCGCGAAGGCCGCGATTCGTTCTTGCTCCGTGCTCCCCTTATCCTTATCTTTTTCGTTATAGGATTGTCGAGGGACGCTTAGCGGTGGAGTGTCCGCTCCAGGCAGGATCGACGGAAGCTGAAACGGATTCGCCTGTTTGGCTTTGGTTGGAGTTTCATTTATGGACTTCGATTCATTACCCAACTGGTCGTTGGCTTGCTCGCCGCGTTTCCCATCCGTAACTGTGGGTTGCAAGCTAACAAGTTGAATTGGCGATGCAATTCTCGCTCGTTGCCTATGGGTCTCGGTTTCCGGATCGGGGACTACCGGCCCCTTTGCCTCATCGTTTTTGCTAGGTTTGTTTTCGCTAGGTTTGTTTTCGCTAGGTTGTTGAGCAGGCTCCTCCGCAGGTTGGTTCGCCGCTGGTGCCTGCGATACACGCCGGGAATTCGCAGAAAGTTGACGTTCACAATCCTGCCAGAAACCGGGTGCGGAACTGTCCGCAGTTGCAGGCAAACACTTAAGCCCGCGGCTTGCACACCAGGGTGGGGTGTGGCAGGCGGGCAACACGACGCACAATACGAGGCTGCATAGTTTACCTAGACAGTACTGTTTATTCGAGCGTCGCTTGGTTGTGTTTGACATTTAGTCAATCCTTGACGAACAAATCAAATCCTACTAGTCTCCCCAGTCCACTTGCGTTGACTTACCAATGCAACATCGGCGCGCGCAAACCTTAACATAAGTATCTTCGGCGCTTGCGGCACCTTACCCGCAAACTGTACAATCCATCCAAGCGCTTTAACGTACCGTTACCGTCTACTTCCAGCGGCTCTTGCCAGAACCGATTGCCGCTTGTCCGATGGTCCAAGACTTTAGTCCGATGGAACTAATAATCTCAGTGACGGTGTTGGCGTAAAACGGGCTAACGATCAGCGCCAGTCCAATGCCCATGTTGAACACATGGGTCATCTCGTCGGCTGGAATCTGGCCGAGCTTTTGCAGCCAAGTGAACACTGGTGGCACTTCCCACGAGTCGCGATCGAAAACTAGATCGACGCCGGGCGGCAAAATACGCTCGGTATTCTCAAGCAATCCGCCACCAGTGATGTGACCGATACCATGCACGACGTTCTTCTTGGTGTAATGACCAAGTACCTTCCTAAGCAGTCGTGTATAAATCAAGGTGGGGCGCATCAGCGCGTCGCCAACGGTCTCCCCCAATTCATCGATGTGATCGTTCACGGCCAAGCCTGCACGTTCAAACACGGCTTTGCGAACGAGACTGAAGCCGTTCGAATGGAATCCCGATGACTGCACGCCGATGATCACATCGTCTGGCGCGATCTGTTTACCGCTGATCAGATGTTTCTTCTCGACCACACCGACGCAAAAGCCCGCCAAGTCGTAATCGCCGCGCTGATACAAGTCCGGCATAATGGCTGTCTCACCGCCCAGTAGCGCACAGTCGGCTTGCACACAACCTTGACTGATCCCGTCGACGATTTGCTCGAGCAGTGGCGGGTTATCGTGACTCATCGCCACGTAATCCAAGAAGAACAGCGGTTCGGCTCCACAGCACAGCACATCGTTTACACACATTGCCACCAGATCGATACCGACCGTATTGTGCCGCTCAAGTTTCTGCGCGACCTTCAGTTTCGTGCCAACGCCATCGGTGCCCGATACCAAAACCGGTTGATCATACTTGCGCGCGAACAGTGGACCGGAAAAATCGAGTTGAAACAAACCCGCGAAACCGCCATCGTTGCGGACCACGCGGGGGCTGAACGTACGATGCATGAGCCGCGGCAGTCGCTGCATGGCTTGCTCGTACAACTCAAGATCAACTCCGCTATCCTTGTAAGTAATTGAGCTCATTCGGTCGCTTTTAGTGTTTTGGGCTTACGCGTCTTGCTGTTGCGCAATTTTGTTTTGTGTGCCACTGGCCTTGCCAGTGTATCGAAGTAAGTCAATTTGCACGTCATCTGTCGTTCTAAACTGGCACAGCCAGTGGCACACGACAATACCGAGCGTCGATCTGTTTGGATCGATAAGTTTTAATGAAAATCTCGACTTTTGACGACTAGGCCGCCGACTTGCGTCGAAAGATCTTCAATACGACCAGCCAACACATGCACGATTCCCTCGCGGTTTTCCAGTACACCATGCACCAACCAGGCGTTGCTGCGTCTGGCCGTCTTGTAAAACTTCTCCCAGATTTCAGGCTTTAGCACCAAATTCATCGATCCACTCTCATCCTCGAGCGTCACGAAGGTGATCCCCTTTGCCGTACTCGGCCGCTGCCGAAGCAACACCAAACCCGCCACTCGGACGAATCGCCCATCCGTCAAATTTTTCAGTTCAATCGCCGAAGTCACGCGCAGCCGATCCAGTTGATCGCGCACAAATGAAACCGGATGCGCCCTCAAAGACAACCCTGTCGTTTCGTAATCGGCATATACCTCTTCGATCGGTTGCATCGGTTGCAAAGCCTCCGGCAACGGATCGTCTTTATCTGCGCCCGTCGCCTCAAACAGCGACATATCTTTGGCCGTGCGATCCTGTGCGAGCGCTTGCCAGAAGGCCGCGCGGCGATCGCCAGCCAGCGAACCGAACGCCCCAGCATCCGCCAACCGCGTAATGGCAGCTTGCCCTAACCGGGTCCGCCGACTGAAATCCGCCAGGTCGCAAAACACTCCGCCCACTGCCCGCGCCGCAACCACAGTTTGTCCCATGGCTTCCGCCAAACCAAGGATCATCCGCAATCCCATTCGCAACTGCAACTCCGGTCGTTCCAGCGGCTTGAGCGGTGCGTGACCTACAACCGGCTCGAGTGTGCAATCCCAATCGCTGTGATTCACATCCACGCCCGCCACGAGAACACCGTGCTCTTTCGCGTCGCTCACCAACTGAGCCGGGGCGTAAAATCCCATCGGTTGACTATTGATTATCGACGCGCAAAAGACTGCCGGAAAGTGATGCTTGAGCCAACACGACACATACACCAACAGTGCGAAACTAGCCGCATGTGATTCTGGAAAACCGTATTCACCAAAGCCGCGAATCTGCGAAAATACTCGCTCGGCAAATTCACTGGTTAATCCTCGCTCGAGCATCCCGTCGATCAGTTTCTTCTGGAACTTGTCGATCACACCAGGTCGTTTGAATGCAGCCATGGCGCGACGCAGTTGATCTGCTTCACCGGGCGTAAAACCAGCCGCAACGACCGCCAACTTCATTGCTTGCTCTTGAAAGATCGGCACGCCCTTGGTCTTCGCCAGCACATCGCGAATCTCTTGCGTCGGATACTCAGGTTGAATCCCGCTCTTCCGAGCCTTCAAGTAAGGGTGAACCATTTGACCTTGAATGGGTCCCGGCCGCACGATCGCCACTTCGATCACCAAATCGTAAAAGCATCTCGGCTTGAGCCGCGGCAGCATGCTCATCTGCGCACGGCTTTCGATCTGAAATACACCTACCGTATCAGCGCGGCAGATCATGTCATATACGTCGTTGTCTTGCTGTGGCACCGTGGCCAAAGACAACTTGCGGCGATAATGCCTGAACACCAAGTCGAACGCTCGATGAATCGCACTTAGCATTCCCAAAGACAGGCAATCGACTTTCAAAATCCCCAACTCATCCAGGTCGTTCTTGTCCCACTGAATCACAGTGCGTCCATCCATCGACGCATTCTCAATCGGACATAATTCGCACAACCAGCCTTGCGTCATTACCATTCCGCCGACGTGCTGTGAAAGATGCCTGGGAAACCCAATCAGATTTTGAACCAAATAGAGGAAGCGCTGGCCAACGTCCGATTCGGGATCAATGCCTGCCTCCTTGGCACGATGGATAAGCGTCCCCTCGGGCAAACGCGAATCCACCATTTTGCTAACTGCATCAATCCGATCTAGCGAAATACCGAGAGCCCTGCCGCAGTCACGAATCGCCGACTTGGTGCGATATCGAATCACCGTAGCCGTCATTCCCGCGCGATGCCGCCCATACTTCTCATAGATGTACTGCAGCACCTCTTCGCGCCGCTGATGCTCAAAATCAACATCGATGTCCGGCGCTTCGCCCCGTTCGCGGCTGATGAACCGCTCAAACAGCATATCCATTTGGCTCGGGTCCACCGACGTCACACCCAAGCAGTAGCAGACTGCGCTGTTGGCGGCAGAGCCACGGCCCTGACAAAGAATGCCACGCTGCCGCGCGTACCGCACCAAGTCCCAAACGGTCAAAAAATATGCTTCGTATCTCAACTCTTCAATCAACGTTAGCTCATGCCGCAACATGTCGATCACTTTTTGCGGCACACCAGTGGGATATCGCTTCTTGGCTCCATTCCAAGTTTCACGTTTCAGAAACTCGATGGGAGTCTGACCGTCCGGCGCAAGCTCAACCGGATAATCGTAACGCAACTCCTCCAGCCCAAATCGGCACCGCGCCGCGATTTCATGCGTCCGCTCAATCGCCGCCGGCTCCGCCGCATACAAGCGTTGGATTGTTTCCAGCGACCGCAAATGATGTTGCGAGTTGCTTAGACGCTGCGAACGCACTTGATCGATAGTCGATGCAAAACGAGTGGCCAGCAAACAGTCGTGCAGCAATGCACGTTGCGATACGTGATAATACACATCGCCGCTGGCCACCAAGGGCACCTGTGATATCGCGCTTAAGTGCGACAAGCGAGCGAGTTTTGCGCGATCATCGACTCCGCGATGCAACTCTGCTAACAAGTAGCCACGCTCGCCAAATATCTCGCGAAACGCCTGCAACCAATTCAGCCAGCCCACATCCTCGCGCGCATCAAAATCAGCCTCTGGGAACCCCAGTTTGCCGCGACCCAGTTTGCCGCGACCCAGTGCGTCATGACCCAGTGCGTCACGACCCAGTGCGTCACGACCCAGTGCGTCACGACCCAGTGCGTCACGACCCAGTGCGCCGCGGTGCTCGGCCATCTCGATTATCTCGCTCACCTGTATCGCGTCCCTTGCATCCCGTAGAGCCTGCGAGTTGCGAGCAGGCGGCGTATCCACTACGACGGCGGAGAGTCGCGGCACAAGATCCTCGATGGCTCGTTCAGCTTGCTCCCACGGAAACGCATCGTCGTCGGCGAAGTGCTGCATATCTGCAGGCGGCAGCTCGTCGATCACCGGCTGACGCAACAATAATCCTGCCAGCAGGCCGTCACTCAAATCTGCGATATCCTGCCAATAAATCTCACAGGCACCTTTCTCGCGCCGCAAACGCCCACGGGAAAGCAATCGACAAAGCCGCCCGTAAGCCGCTCGATTGCTCGGCCAAACCACTACTGGCGGACCATCGATCGGATGCAGCTCGGCGCCCACAATCAACGGTAACTGAAATTCCTTGGCTGCCGCGTGTCCCCGCACGATCCCCGCCAGCGAGTTGCGATCGGTAATCGCCAAGCTTGAATATCCCAACTCCTTCGCGCGCTCAAACAATTCATCGGCGTGTGAAGCCCCTTCGAGAAAAGAGAAGTTCGATTTGCAGTGAAGTTCAACGTAACGCATAAAACCACGCTCGGTACCCGCGGGCAGGTTCAGTGGTACCCCGGTGCTCTGAAAGGAAGGCGATCCGAATCTTGAATCCAAGCGCAGTTTTCGAGGGAATTAGCTATTAACTTCGTTAACCGGTTACCGAAAGTGCGGGCTAGCGAGTATAGCGATTGTAAGCATGATAGCGGCGGAAGCAAAGCTACCGCTCGATCGCGTCAAGAATGTCGTAACTGCTTGGGTACGGCGATTGCGATTACGCTTGATGCCCCGCAGCGCGGTACACTTCTGTGGAGCTGAAATATGCGGAATGACTCCGTGTGGCTCCGAGAATCGCCCAGGAAACCGGTGCCCTATGCTCGACCAAATACAACTCGCCCAACTGGCGGCTCGCCAAGATGCCGATCCAATATCTGCGGCTGCGATTACCGATAAAACAACCGCTCAAGTGGCTCGCGTCGAAGAGCTGCTCGAGCAGGCTACGGCAACCTACACCGCAGTGCGGCCCGAACTGACGATCGTCATCCCGGTTTACAATGAACCCGATACCGTGATCGAGATCGTGCAACGTGTGCACCGCTTGCCGATCACCAAACAGATTATTGTCGTCAACGATGGCAGCACCGACACTACCGGCGAGTCGTTAGACCAAGTAGCTCACTTGGACAACGTCGAGATCATCGAGCATGACATCAACCGAGGTAAGGGTGCTGCACTGCAAACCGGTTTCCAGCACGCCCGTGGCCAGTATGTGATTGTGCAAGACGCGGATCTTGAATACGATCCGATTGACATTTTGAAAGTGATCGAACCTCTGCGCAGTGGCGTCAGCGATGTCGTCTACGGATCACGTTATCTGGAGCGCGCTGCGCAGGATCCGTCGCGCGTGCATCGCTTCGGCAACTGGTTGCTGACCGCGTTTTCGAATCGGTTGACCGGTCTGCAACTGACCGACATGGAGACTTGCTATAAAGCCTTTCGTCGCGACGTGCTGGCGGGGATTCGCATCGAACAAACACGCTTCGGCTTTGAACCAGAAATCACCGCTAAGATCGCTCGCCAGCGTGTCCGCATTCAGGAAGTCGGCGTCAGTTACAATTGTCGTAGTTGGAAAGAGGGCAAGAAGATCGGTGTTATGGATCTCTTCAACACGCTCTACTGCATCGTGCGATACAATTTCTAAGCCACATGCTCAGATTGTTCGTCGAAGTCTTGCAAGTCTTCAACCAGCAGTTTCAAGGCGCGGGCCAGCGTACTCAGCGGCAATGATGGGAGCGACTGGCCATGCAACGCGACTTGTTCGGTCGCTAAGGGCAGATGCACGAACCCAACCCTGCAACTCTGCGTGCGCAGCTTCGCGGCGCGAAGTTGTATTTCGTGGTGTGACAAATACATGATCGCGTTGCAAAGAAAAGTACCTGCGTGATATGAAATGACTGATGGAATGTGGTTAGCTCGCAGCAGAGCTGCCCAGCGACCAAGCGGCAAATCGCTCCGGTAAGCTACCGGGCCGCCAGGAACGATCTCATCCAGTTCCACGCCGCGCTCGTCCAAACATCCAGCGGCGTTCAGCGCGATGGCCTCCAGCTTAATACTGCTCGCACCGGGAGATTGCCCCAGATGGAGCACGACGTCGAAATCGCGTTGCAGATCTTGCCTGAGTTTTTCCTGCAGCGCGGGCAAATCGACCGGGTATCGGCGCGTAACGATCGAACCGCCAGCGGAAAGATCTTTCAGTAACTCGACCAAGGCCAGCCAACTTGAATTGGTGGTCCAGTGGTCATACGGTTCAAAGGCAGTGAGTAACACCCGCACTTAATTCAACTTTCTATGTTCCAAAGCCCCGGGAGCCTCGTTGCTTCGGATTTCAAGTTGACGTCATGTCGACAACCGACTTTACCCGTTCCCCGCACGAAGTGCAATCCGTGGAATTTCCTGGTATTCCCTTCCGCAATCACCCGTTTTCAACAGAATAACCCCAAGAACCGGCAGCCAGAAGCGTTGGCACCGAAGCCACTTTCGAATTAGGATAGTCGTAGTTGCTGGCTCCCTGAAAAATGTAAACCGACGAGTTAACGAAAATACGGAAGCTAATTGCCCTGTCGCCATCGATCGGCAACAATCGTGATCCTAACCATTTGCAACACTATGCCGCAAACTCCCCCTCAACCCACCTCCTGAGAAAAATACATGATGAGCACTTGGATCGATAAAGTCGTGGTAGCCTTGGCTATTTCCGTTCAGTTCATGTTGACCCAATTCGCACCTGCTCAGGACCTGTTTCCTGACAAAGCGCTTGAAGCCGCAGTTCGCAGAGAGGTTTTTGCCAAACGCAACAACGAGGAGGCGCTGACCAAAGATGACGTCAAGAACATCTCTCAAGTCAAAGCGAAAAGCAAGGCTATCAAGAGCCTGGAAGGGATGCAGCACTGCGTGAGCGTGCAAGAGGTTGACTTTGAGAACAACGAAATCGTTGATCTCAAACCGCTGGCCGATTTAAAACTCATTCAGTCGATTAACTTGGCTGGCAACAAGATTGAAACCATCGAACCTCTGGCTGCTCTGTCGCGCATTCAATACTTGGAATTGTCACGCAATGCAGTGACGGACATCTATCCACTCTCGAACATGAGCAACATGCGTTCGCTCTATCTTTCTGAAAACAAGATCGAAAAGATCGACGTTGTAAAAGCATTGCCGAAAGTATGGACGTTGTACCTGGCGAGCAATCCGGTCAAAGATTTTGCTCCTATCGGTGAAATGAAGTGGCTCACTTCGCTTGACCTAAAAAACTGCGGAGTCACGGACCTTAGTTTCTTGAAGAATCTTACCGAGCTGAATTACGTGATGGCGGTGGATAACAAAATCACTGACCTCGGACCCTTGGTTGAGATGGCCAATGCCGACAAAGAGCGTCGATTCTCGCCGTTCTGGCGGCTGTACCTTGCCGGCAATCCGCTGGGGGACAAAGCCAAGGGCGAGCAGATCGAAGCCCTGAAAAAACTCGGTGCGCGCATCGAGCTTGAAAAGGCCAAATGAGTTCGCAACCCAACTCGCTCGGTGACTATCAAATTCCAAGCGATTCGCGGCCAACGCGAATGTTTTGATGTTGCGCTATTTGACTTAGGGGCAAAGCCTCATTCGTTTACCTAGCCCAGCCCAAAGGGCTCATTGGGCTGGGTACAAATAAACAACACAAATCAAAGGGCCAACGGCCCGGCAGTTTGTTCATTAGAATCACGTCAGTTGACAAATGGCCGGACCTTTGGTCCTAAAGAACGATTTCGCCGAGCACCCAGCCCGTTGGCCCCGATGGGCTGGGCTAAGTAAAGTCTAGGCAGGCA
>JANLQO010000445.1:0-5025 GCA_031367855.1 Planctomycetia bacterium
TTTTTTGCAAATTGCGACGTAACTCGTCGCGTGTTATTCGTTTACGTGGAATATTGATCAGGTCTATGAATAATCCGGGTTAAACGCCGCCAATCCTTTTTCGCATTCGGAGCCATACAACGATGCCCCATTTTGATCACACCGCAAGGCACCGCGGAATGCAGCGCAGAGCATTCTTTAGTGACCTCGGTAGAGGCATTGCCGGGTTGGCGCTTGGAACGATGTTAGCGCGGGATGGCTCTGCCAATGATCCAGAAGCTACCGCTTGGCAGCCTCCAGATGGAAAGCCACACTTTACACCGAAAGCCAAGAGCGTCATCTGGCTGTTCATGAACGGCGGTGTCTCCCACATTGAATCGTTTGATCCCAAACCAGAGATCAACACGTACGCTGGCAAGTCCATCAGCGAAACGCCATACGCTGACACGCAGAACCCCGAACGACTCAAACGACGCGAAGTAGCATTCAATGTCGAGATACGGCAGAAGATCTATCCACTGCAGGTAGGCTTCAGAAAGTACGGGCAAAGCGGGATCGAATTGAGTGACTGGGTGCCACATATGGGCAGCTGCATCGACGACATTTCCATTGTGCGTTCGATGTGGACAACAGACGACAATCACGGCGCGCAGACTCAGTTCCATTCCGGGCGACATATGTTGGACGGAGAATTCCCAACGCTAGGTGCCTGGGTGGATTATGGACTGGGCTCCATAAACGACAACCTACCGCAATTCATTTCGATGGGGAATCGCGAGTACTGGAATGCCAAAGACGGGCATTACCTCGGCCCGGCGCATGATGCGGTGCCTATTCGCATCGATCCGGCGAATCCGCTGGACTACGGTAAATCCAGCAGCGGCCTTTCGATTGACGAACAACGGCTAAACTTCGAAATTGCCGGACGGCTAAACCGTCTGAAGGCCAGCGAGTATCCGGATGACCAAGCTCTGCAGGCTCGTATCAAGGCGTATGAACTGGCCTTCCGCATGCAAATGTCCGTTCCCGAAGCCCTTGGGTTCGCATCAGAAACACAAGCGACCCATCAGATGTATGGACTGGACGACCCCGCAACTCAAGCATTCGGATCACAAATGCTGACGGCCCGCCGCCTGGTAGAGCGCGGTGTTCGGTTCATCCAGGTACAGCACGGAGCTGGTGGCGCAGGAGCTTGGGATGCACATGGTGCACTGAAGGCGAATCACGAAAACAATTTCAAAGCGGTCGACAAACCTGTTGCCGGGCTGCTCAAGGATTTGAAGCAACGCGGTTTGCTGGATTCAACCATCGTGATCTTTGCCACCGAATTTGGCCGCACTCCAGCCTCACAGGGAACCGACGGTCGTGACCACCATCCGTATGGATTTTCAGTATGGATGGCTGGCGGCGGAATCAAAGGTGGTATCGCTCATGGTGCGACGGATGAAATTGGTTTTCATGCCGTTGATCATCGGCATTATGTCACCGATATCCATGCAACCATTCTTAAACAGCTGGGCCTTGATTCACGCAAATTAGAAGTCCCCGGGCGCAAACGACTGGAAATTGACCACGGCCAGCCAATCGAGGAAATCATCGCTTGAGCCATCTTCCTATGTTTATTCGTGCTGCTCCGTTTAGACCGGCCGTGTACGTCTTCGCAGCAGTCATCGGCGGCATTCTAATCGCTCTTTGCGTCCCGACATTGTTAGCCAACGCCGCACACCCTGCCCAAGGCGAATTGTCCGAAACGGAACGAGAGGCAATCAAGTCCGAGTTGCTGGTGCTGCAAGAACAACTCGCGGTGCTGCGAACCAATCCGGCTGTGAAGCTGGATCAATGGGCTGATGCAAATGTATTCGTCAAGGGAATTTCTTGGGCGCTGGATCTTGGGCCGATCGAAAACCCGCAAGATCGGGAATTGCTGCAAACGGCCCTGCGGCGGTCGCGCCAAAGAATTGAAGCACTAAAAGCTGGCCGTTCGACGTGGACGGAAAAAAAGGGAAGGACTATTCGTGGCTTCGTTTCCGATGTCGATGGTTCCACGCAACCTTACGGCCTGATCGTCCCCTCGGGTTATGATGCGAGCAAACCGATGCGACTCGACGTGGTACTGCACGGCAGCACGGGTACATCTGGCATGGCCGAACTGCGATTTATTCGTGCTTATGATGGCAGCGATGATGAAGAACCGGCGCTTCCTGCAACGGATTACATCGAACTGTTCCCAATGGGCCGCTTGGGAGAGAACGCTTATCGCTTTGAAGGTGAGACAGATGTGGATGAAGCCATCTCTGCTGTTTGCCGCAACTATCGAATCGATGAGACTCGAATCGTTCTACGTGGTTCGTCGCTTGGCGGAGTTGGCACGTGGCAGCTAGGTTTGAAACGACCGGATCGATTCGTGGCCTTAGGACCCGCAGCGGGACCCGTGGATACCTTCGAGTTCGCCAACTCACCCTGGCCGCACTTCGTCCGTCTGGATCCACTAGCACCGTGGCAAGCAACGATGCTCCACATGGTCGACGCAATCGACTACGCAGCTAATGCGTTCGTGGTACCGGTCGTTCCAGTGATGGGTGATCAGGATCATTACTTTTCGTCTCACCTGCTGATGCAGAAGGCGTTCGAAAAAGAGGGTATTCCGTTCAACGGTTTCGTGGACCAGGGCGCAGGGCACAGCATATCAACTGCAGCCCGCCAAAAACAACTTGATATGCTAGGTGTGTATGCCGCCAAAGGCTTGCAGCGATGGCCGGATCACATTCGTTTTGTCACCTGGACGCTAAAATTCAGTCGTTGCCACTGGGTCGAGATTCTAGGCCTGCAGCAACACTACCAACGTGCCGAGATCGATGTTTGCATGGCCAACGATGGCTCGATTACGGTGAGCCACCTGAAGAACATCAATCGCTTCGCGATTCGTCTGAAGCCTGACCGCGATCCGGCCGCAAGAATAACGGTCAACGGGACGGCGATTGCTGTACCCAATGGGCAACCGGGTGTTGCTCGTACGCTGGTCTTCGAATTGCAAGACGGCTCATGGCATTATCAAGGCGAGCGAGACTGTATTCAATTGAGCGGCAAACGGCCCGGCCTTCAGGGACCGATCGACGATGCTTTTGCCACGCCGTTCTTGTGTGTTCGGGGTACCGGCCAGCCCTGGAACGCAGCCGTCGGCGACTGGGCTGACGCGAACCTTAGGCGTTTCGCTTATGAGTGGCGACGACACTATCGCGGCGACCTGCCGATCAAGAACGATACGGATGTGACTCAGGAAGATATGCGCCGGTTCAACCTTGTTCTGTTCGGTGATCCGGGCAGCAATCAACTGATCAATATTGCGCTGCGCGAGATGCCAGTCCATTGGACTCGCGATGAAATCCAGCTCGGCTCATCACACTATCCCGCCGCAGACCACGGATTGCAGTTGATCTCGGCGAGTCCCCTTCCAGGTGCCCTGGATCGTTATGTCATTTTCAACAGCGGCCATACCTACCATGATTCAGAACTTCGATTCAGTTACATGGTCTTTCCGCGGCTTGGCGACTGGGCGATTACAAAAGTCGGAAAGAATCCTCGTGACAGCGCCGCGTCCAAGGTGGATGAAACAGTTCTTCAATCCGGATTTTTTGATGAGGCATGGAAGATTTCACCAGCATTCAAATAAGTGCAGTTCGTAAGCAGTTCGTAATAAGCCTGGCACGACCAGCGTTACCTAACGGACGTACCAAACCGCTGCCTTTTCAGCGCACCGGCGTGCCCTGACCGGGGCGAGCTTCACTGGCCAGCTAGGGCGTGAACAAGTCCAGAGAGTAGACGAGTGCATTGAACGGTGGATTATGATCGTTAAGGGTGAGCCCATTTGCTTCGCAGGCTTCGTCTTTGTACGGAAGAATCAATTGAGAGCGATTCGCTTGGTAGGCTTCTTCTTTCACCGGAACAATCAACTGAAAGCGATTCCCGATTTCAAAAATAACAGTCCCTATCGTAACAACAATGAAGGCTAGGCGAGCCGCCTTCCACGGGCGATATCCGTGATCATAAACAAATTCTGAGATCCAGTTTCCTCCTCGTCTGTCAGACGCAGGACGCGCGCCAGGATGTACTCGTCTAGCCTTCGCAGTCCTGCGAAGGCTAACTAATCGAAAATATTTCTAAGCGAATACATCGCGTTGGTCGGACAATTTTGCATTTCGGGGCTGAGGGCACTAACCATCGCACACACCGCCACCACTCATATTCAGCGTGTTGTTGACTGTTTAGCGCGAATATCCTACGATTTGAGGCAGTATTCAGCAAGCTGGGATCTGTGTCTTCGACCAGGATCGTGCGATGAACTTTGGAACTCGAATTCGCGAACTCCGCCAAGCTCACGGTCTCACACTTAGAGACTTGGCGCAGCGAGCAATGGTAACATTTACTTAACTTTCCAAAGTCGAAAACCAAGGCTTTCTTTCGGCGAGTTGGTCATTTAACCGCTCCTTCGACGCAATAGGTTCACTGCATTGCCGGATGACGGAGCGGCTGCGGTGACGAACAAGGAAAGTGAGAACAGAAGGCCAGACTCCAGACCTGAAGATGCCTTGCTTTTCCGACCGGAGTGGAGCCGAGCCGCCCTCGCTAGCATCGGCGATGCGGTGATTACCACGGACACTGAAGGGCGGGTCACGTTCCTTAACCCGGTCGCTCAATCCTTGACCGGCTGGACGCAGGATGAGGCAGCGGGCGTTTCAGTGGAGAAGGTGTTTAAGATCGTCCATCCAGATACTCGAATGATCGTCGAGAGTCCCACCGTTCGAGCTTTGAGGGAGGGTGTGAATGTCGGACTGACGAATCGCACGCTGCTCATCGCCAAGGATGGCTCCGAACTGCCAATTGGCCCGATTGACGATAGTGCTGCTCCCATTCGGAATGACAAGGGCGAACAGGCCGGTGTCGTGCTGGTTTTTCGAGATATTACCGAACTCTATCGCCAAGAGCGAGCGATGCAAGTCGCTCTCGCATACGCCGACAACATCATTGCAACCTTGCGAGAACCGTTCG
>JANLQO010000016.1:0-13863 GCA_031367855.1 Planctomycetia bacterium
CTTGATTCGCCACGCGCGATTTCAATCGCATACACATGATCGCGTATCGTGTCGACCATTTCGGTCAACCGCTTATCGCGTTCTAGCAGCGTTTGCGTCTCTTTCGATACAGGCCGGCCGAAGCATGTCCAACTAGGTCGAGTAGTGCCGAACGGGTCAGTTTGTCCCATTTCTTCTGCGCCGCCAATAATTCGATAATCGATCGCTGCGACCAAACATCCAGTCCTTTCAAGTAAGGCAGCATGCGTGTGGGTGGCAAGTCACCCAGCGCGCCCAGCAAGCAACTGGCAACCATCGCGCGCTCGATCTTGCGTTCGGTCCAAGGCCATACGATAGCACTGAGCTTCTGCGGTTTTTCGGGCAAGTGTTGGTACAGCCGTTCAAAAGCCTCGAACACTTTGGCGCTACCCGCGTGCTCATCAGCCTCATCGTGCCCGCTCGCAATCATCGCTTCAGCGTCTTCATTGAGTGTCAGCCCTTGCGACGCGACGGCGGCCATCATGGCCACTTGCAGGTTGGCATCCTCCAGCGCTCCCAGCTTGGCTTGCTCTGCTTCCTTCAACCCTATCAGGGTGAGGATCCACACACCTACGAAACGGAGTTCATCGGATTTGGCGGTGAGCAATTTAGAAGCCAGCGGTATCGTGGCTGCCGCGTCTTCGAATGCATGAGCCCATAAAGCACGATACACAGTTTCAGGATCGCCATGGGTAAGTCCCTTCTTGCGCTCGGCAGCGGATTCGACCATCTTGAGCATGCCCTCAACATTTTCGTTCAGCACTTTACTACTGACGGAATCCCACATTAAACCCAACCAAACATTGACCGAACGAGCCACGCTGCTGAAGCGAATTAGATCTTTATCGAGAATTAGCCGTAACATGCGCACGAAAGCCTCGGGATGAGCACAGTCGATATTCTGTACGATCGACTGACGAAGCCCTTCCTGACGTTGGGCGGCCAGCAGTGTTTTCTCCATCAGTTGCCAACCCTCAGCGCGGGACGCTCCCAGCAGCGTTTTGATCACATGCTCGCCCATGATGCCAATAGGATGTTCACGGGTGACGGTCTGATACAGGATATCGAAGACTTCATTGCCCTCCTTACCACCCGCATTGATGGCGGCGATCAGGGGGGGTACGACGACATCGGAGCGATAGCTGAACGCGTGTTGTGCCCACTGAGCCAACCAACCTGCTGTAAGCGTCTCGGGCTTTTACGGCTTGAACTGATTGATCAATACTTTTAGCCAATCAAAGCGAGCTTCCGTCGTTGCCGGAGGATGTTTGGGCGCTCGAAAGGCTTTGCGTGTATAAGAAACTTGATAGGGCTGCTGCATCATCAGTTGCCAGCCGGCTTCCATCCATTGCGCTAATTGCGGGGCAAAAGCCGCAAACAATTTCTGTCGATCTTTGGCCGGAAGTTTTTCGATCCGCCGACGACTTTCTGTCCTACGATTGGCATGAATTTTCACTTTCTCCAGATCGCGTGACGTGCCCTCCACATAGGGCTGACCTTTTTCATTGCGATCAATCAAAAAATAGGCCAACACCTTGAGCTCTTTGGGCAGATTATTGATGTTATCGCCATACCTAATGAGGTACGACTCATCAGAACTGACTTCATCGTCGTCGAGTTCATCCATTTCGTGTTCGTCGACGCCGTTGGCTGCAACGGTTGGTTTTACGCCAGTGAAACGGAACTGCGACAACAGTTTCTGCAATTCTTCTGGTTTGGGCATGGCTTTTACTCGCTGAAGGGTGTCCGGGGTTGCAGTTGCATGGCAGTAGGTTTTCAGGTCGCACTACCCGCCAGTAAGCATAGTTAAACGAATGAAAGTGATCCGGCTATCGTCCTGCAAATACACTTGTTGCTGCAGCTCGCGGTGCTCGACTTCATCGATTACCACCAGATAGAGTCCATCTTCAAATGCCTGCAGCGCGACAGCGACCGACTGATCAGCATCGACAGCCTGGATGCCGACTTCGCTGTTTCCCATTTCGATTTTGCCGCGCTGCGCCGCTTGCTCAATCTGGCTGGTCGTCAGGGCTCTTAAGAATTGCCGATCATGTTGGCGCTGCTGAAAGCTCTGCACTTCAGCCCGCACAATGCGCGCAATCAATTGGCCAAGTGTCAGTCCACTATCGCCGCCTTCGATTTGAGGTGGGACAGGGAAAGACCAGTCTTCAAATAATCGCTTCTTGCTACCAAGAGCTTTGCCGGTAATAAGCATAATTTGCGACCGCGCGGCTAGAACAAGTATTTAGTCGTCTGAAACATGGTAGCGTTTCTTATCGTTGCCATGGCTGTGGAGCCGTCATTTTTCTTCTATGTTACCACTTCCAAGCCATCTCACCTTCAGGCGATTGCTCGCGTTGAAATCGCGCTTGAGAGCGAATGGATCACGTAATGATCCATCCATCGCATGGTCTTACCGCAATCATCGATTCCCAGGTAGCCAAGATGACCACCATGGTTAGTGTGTTCCATGCGAATGATCTGAGTGTCATAGTGAACGCGTTCGAAACTGTGCGCGGTGACTATCGGATCGTGACGGTCGACGAGTATGGTTGTCGGGGTGCGGACGTGCTTTAACCATTGGTCGGCGCTGGCAACCTCGTAATAGTGATTGGTATCGCGAAAGCCGCTTAGCGGAGCGGTATAGCGTGCGTCGAATTGTCGAATGGTCTTTACTTTTGGCGTACGCGGGATGGCCTTCCAAGCGGGCCAAATTGCGCGGCGCATTTCAACTTGTTTGTCGAGCACTTGCAGATAGTAACGCGTGTAAACTCCGCGGCTGATTCGATCCATGTTGTCGGCACAGTCATGCAGATTGATGGGCGGAGCAATCGCCAAAGCAAATTCAATGCGTTTTAAATCAAGTCGCTCGCCGAACGCTCCGCCGGAAGCACTTTCGCCAAGCATCTTCAACAAGACGTTGCCGCCCAGCGAGAATCCGGCGATGCGCATGAGCGAATGCGGATAGCGGTCTTGTGCTGCGCGAACCACTGCGGCCAGGTCGCTGCTTGATCCAGCGTGGGCAGGACGCCAAGCCAGCTTCAGCCCTGCGCCACTCCCGCGCAAATCGACTCGCCAAGTTCGAATGCCGGCAAGACGAAGCTGCTGCGCAATGCGTTGCAAATAGGGGCTGCGGTGATTGCCACCGAGACCGTGTATAAGAATTGCGGTCGGCGTATCATCAGGGAGCGGCCCGCCGTTTTCTTCGTGAACCACCAGGCGCTCGCCGTCGTCGAGCGGAATTTGAATCTCGGTCGCGCAATGGGGCGGACGATCACCATACGAAAAACCCAACATGAGCGTCTGGAGATGGCCGTTTCGCAACAAAGGATGAGGGCGGTAGGGTAGCATTTTGTCCTAGCCAGCGTTGGCCCATGAAACTGCCATGTCAGAACCAATTCAAACAAAGCCTAGCCAAATTCCGTCCACTGAGCAATAATCCCGGACTTGCAATTCACTAAACTTCGAAGCGGTAGGTCGCCGGAATTAATTGAGGGTTTTATGCGCGCGTTTGACGTCTGTGGGCTGGGTAATGCGGTGGTCGATATCTTCCTCGAAGTTTCCGAACAGGATTTTGAGTCACTCGGATTCCAACGCGGTACGATGCGATTGGTCGATAAGCTGGAACAGGAGCAGTTATTTGCCAAATTCCACGGCAATCACGACTTGAAATTGGTCAGCGGTGGCTCCGTGGCGAATTCGATCATCGGATTGTCGCAGTTGGGTGGCCGGAGCGCCTTTGTTGGCTGTGTAGGCGATGATCGCTACGGCTTGCACTATGTTGAAGAATTTGAGCAACTGAACATCGACATGGGTAATCCTGTTTTAGTCGGCGAGACAACGGGAACGTGCGTGGCCATCATTACACCCGATGCCGAACGAACCATGAGGACATGCTTAGCGGTTTCCAGTCACCTGTCTGCGAAACATGTTGACAGCGATCGCATTGCCAATTCTGAGTGGCTGTTCATCGAAGGTTACGTTTTCGCAAATCCCGAGACAGGGCAGCTGGCAATTCGAGAAGCGATTCGCGTGGCCAAAGCCCATGGTACGAAGATTGCGCTCACTTGTTCCGACGCGTTTATTCCAGAAGTGTTTGGCGACGCCTTCCGAGAAGCGCTGACTCAGAGCGATTTGCTGTTTTGCAATGCCCCGGAAGCAGTGGCGGTAACCCAGGCGAAGGATTCGACCGGCGCGTTTGACAAACTATCAACGATGGTTTCGAATTCGGTGGTGACCGACGGACCCAATGGCGCGTTTGTGCGATTCGCCGGCGAAGAGGGCCATGCGCCCGCGATTGCTTGCCAGCCCAAGGACCTGACGGGCGCAGGCGATATGTTTGCTGGCGCATTCCTTTACGGTGTAACGCACGGTTATTCGCCTCTGGTTTCGGCCCGCGGTGCGAATTTTCTGTGCCACAAAGTCATCACTCAGATTGGCGCACGCTTGCATCACGGTGTTCAGGGATTCTGGAAACAAGCGGTCGGCGAGTAACCATGCAAACCACTCGGACGTTTATTGCCGTCGAAATCGGTTCACCGGCCCGCGAAGTTATGTTGCGTTTGCTCAAGCAGCTAACGGGTGAACTCGGCGGCGTGCGCTGGACGCAACCGGATCAATTGCATCTGACGCTGAAATTCATTGGCGACATCGACAATCGCACTCTACCCGACATTTGCAATCAAATACGGGCTGCCTGTGCCGATGTCGATGCGTTTTCAGCCAGCCTCAAGGGACTCGGCGCATTTCCCAAAAACAAACCGCCGCGAGTGCTTTGGGTTGGCTTGGCAGATGGAATTGAACCACTAAAGCTGATCAATCAACGTTTAGAGTCTTCCCTTGCGGGAGTCGGCATTCCAAGTGAAGGACGCGCATACGCTCCGCACTTGACACTCGGTCGCATCAATCGCGGTGCTGATCAGCAGCAAATTGCGACTCGTATGGCCCGTGACAGCGAGACCGACTTTGCACGCTTCGACGTCAGCGATGTGCTTCTCATCGCCAGCGTACGTGAACGCAATCGCATGCTTTACGAAACGATCGACTCGGTTCCGTTGCAGTGAATGCTTCAAAGGTCGTGTGAAGCTGGTGGGGGATTCGCAAATTAGCTACAATAGCTTGCGGGTGGTCCAACATTTTACGTGCAATACTTGCAAATTTCACGACGGAGGCGGATATGAATTGCTGTTCTGGCATGCGTGGTGTTTTCGGTTTCTGTATCGGTGTTTTTCTTGCGGGAGGTTTTTTTGTGGCGATGAGTCAATTGCCGACAGCGGCTGCAAAAGATGACGAAGTAAAAGTGCTTCGGCACGTGGTTATGTTCAAATTTAAGGACTCCGCGTCGGAGGCCGACGCGAAAAAAGTGGTGGAAGCGTTTCGCCAGCTCCCCAGCAAGATTCCGGCGGTGGCTGAATTTGAATTTGGGACAAACAACAGCCCCGAAGGTTTGGCCGATGGATTCACTCACTGCTTCTTTATTACATTCAAGAGTGAGAAGGATCGCGAAGCTTACCTGCCCCATCCAGCACATAGTGCGTTTGTCGAAGTGCTCAAGCCCCATTTGGACAAAGCTCTCGTAGTGGATTACTGGGCGGGTAAGTAGTGGCCAGAAAAAAGGTGTCAGGTACCATTTTTGCGACAGACTGTCCTGGCTATGTTCGCCAGAACGTGGCTGTAACTCAAAGCGGTTCGCCACGTTCTGGCGAACGTAGCTACGGGCCATGAATAATCCGGGTTAACGCCCAAGGCTCGCAATGAAATTCTCAACTGAACAGATCCTTGCGCTCCGGCCGCAGCTGATCAGACCGCAGCCGAGCCTGCTTCCAGTCGACGTACTCCATGAACTTGAAGCCGCAGACACCTACGGAAACGTCGCTCAGGTCACGACGGTCCTCTTGCGCGGCAGTGAATGTAGTTTTCGCTGCACGATGTGCGACTTGTGGAAATCGACACACCTTGGCGCAACGCCTATTGGCAACTTGCCCGCTCAAATTCAGGCTGCCATGGCGATTCCGAGACCTAGTTGCGAATTAGGCGCGTCGCGCTGGATCAAGCTGTACAACGCCAGCAATTTTTTTGCTCCGTACAACGTTCCTACAGCGGACTTGCCCGCCATCGCGGAATTGGTTCAAGACTATGATCGCGTTATCGTGGAAAACCACCCTCGGCTCGTCTCGGCAAAGATTGCGGGCTTTGCAGGGTATTTGAGCGGTCGTTTGGAGGTTGCTATGGGGCTCGAGACCGTCGAGCCCACCGCACTTCAAAATCTAAACAAGCAGATGACAGTGGATGACGTACGTCGAGCCACTGAAGATTTAACCCGTCAAGGAATCGACGTGAGGTTATTTGTACTTTTGCGGCCACCCGGCTTGAGCGAAGCAGCAGGCATCGAATGGTGCCTTGCATCGATTGAAGCAGCCAGAAACTGGGGCGCGCGCCACGTCAGTATCATTCCCGTACGAGGTGGTAATGGTGCCATGGAACAACTGCAGGCCAAGGGTCTATTCGAACCACCGCTGGTATCGTCGCTGGAGCAGGTATTAAGTGACAGCGTCGCCAAGTCAACGATGGTGGTTAGCGCCGACTTATGGGAATGGCAACGACTGCGGGGTTTGTGCTCGCGTTGTAGCCAGCATCGACTTCAGCGTATGCAACACATGAACCTCACGCAAAGTGTCGTTAGTCCCGTGGCTTGTATTTGCTCGTAGACAACCAAGTTACGATCCGTGAGACTTTGGAGTCATCTGGGTGGGCGCGTAAGGATTGGATGAGTCGAAGGTCGGTACTTGCAAATTCTCGATCGGCGCACTGACGATTCTAGTTGCTTCATTCACTTGCTGCGCCAGAAATACTCTGCCGAGCATGATCGCGCTCAGGTAGCCGAAAAGCAATCCAAAAATATCGATCCATACAAAGCTCATGGGGCTTACTTCGATACCTTGAAGGGCAAACGCGGCGCCCGCGGTAAAGCCGACAATCAGAATGCACGGTAATATAACCGCACACATGGCACCGAGAACAACGGCACGCCAACCGGTTACGTTTCCTTTCTTACCCAACGAAAATTTCCTGCGAATCATCGCGACGATTCCGTAAACGAACAAGCCAGTCTCAGCTCCGAGAATCATAACATCGGCCCTCAATTTCTTAGGTTTGAATTCCTCGAGCGACTTTTGCAAGGATAGATACTATGGCTTGCAATCCATGCGTCAAGCATGATTTCTGCAACTTGAGTAGAATATGGCAGCTGAAATGGCGTGAAGTTCGAAGCAGGTGATTCAGGTGAATTTCCCGAAACTACGTCGACTCTTGAGAATCTGCAAACCGATGCACTTACGTTCCCAAGTTCTTATTCTTCATCTCTTCTTGTTCAGTAGTTTCTTTTCGCTTGTCTCACCCGCGTGGTCTCAAGAGGACTCCTCCGAGCCGCAGCAGCGCGATCGTCGAGACGCCGGACAACGGGTCTTCAAAGGGAGGATTGAGCCGCATTGGTTCGCGGACAACAATTGTTTTTGGTATCGCAATGAACTTGCCGACGGTTGTCGCGAGTTTGTTGTGGTTGACGCGCAGGCCGGAAATCGCAGGAGGGCATTTGACCAGGACGCTGTCGCCCAAGCTCTCAGTAAACAACTCGTCCAGGAGATCGCGCCGGCACGATTACCGATCGAGCGCATGGAATTCACTGAAAACGGGGCTTCAATCACTTTGATTGGGCCGGATCGAAACTGGATTTGGACGCCAGCGACCGGTGAACTGGTTGAACAAGCGGCTGGACCTGCACCCGGTCGCACCTCGGAAAGCACCAGCCTAAAGCCCGAAACGGAAATGCGCGGTTCAGTGCGTACCGGGTCCGATACCGAAATCACCTTTGAAAATCAGTCCACTGAGGCCGTTACGATCTATTGGATCGATACTGAGAATCGCCCCAAACCGTACGGACAAGTGCCAGCGAAGTCGCGGCGCGCGCAACACACTTTTAGTGGCCATCGTTGGCTGGTCGAATCCCTGCAAGGGGATCGGTTGGCCGTGTTCGAAGCAACCGACGATCCCAATGTGGCCATAGTCGACGGTACTAAACGCGACATACGGACTGTCCGCGGCCGCCGTCGTGATCGCAGCGATCCGGCCTTCATGGGTCGCAGCGAGCGTTCGCCCGACGGCCATTGGCGTGCCTATATACAAGACCAAAACGTTTTTGTTCAAGCTCTGGAGGCTGACGCGGTCGGAGGTGAGGGGATCGCCCTGAGCACCGATGGGAGGGGCGAATTCGAGTACTCCGAACCGGTATGGTCGCCGGACTCCAAGTCCCTGGTCGCGTTTCGTGTCGAGAAAGCAGAGACCGACCTAGTTCATTTGTTGCAGTCTTCGCCGGATAACGGCGGTCGCGCGGTACTGAAATCGCGGCCATACGCTCTGCCTGGTGATCGCTTTCCAAAGTACGAATTGAACGTCTTTCATGTCGAAACACGTGAGCAGCTCAAGCCCGCTGTGGATCGCTTTGAACATGGTTGGGAACGTCCCCGAATTCGCTGGAATATTTCCAATTCTAACTTCACTTACAAACTCGTTGATCGCGGTCATCAGCGTTTGCGCCTAGTGAGTGTCGATCCGCATTCTGGCGAAGTCAGCCACTTGATCGACGAACAAAGTAAGACATTTATCTGGACCATCCATACGGAGGCTCTCGATTTACAATTGGTCAACTGGATGGAGAAATCCGACGAGCTGGTTTACGTTTCGGAACAAAGTGGATGGCGACACCTGTATTTGGCAAACATAGATCGTCCGGGTGTGTTGCAGCCAATAACGAGTGGCGAGTGGGTCGTACGCGGCATTCAGCAAATCGACGAAGAGCAGCGACAAGTTTGGTTTTCGGCCAGTGGATGTTACCCCGGGCAAGATCCTTACTTGGTTCATTTTGGCCGAGTGAATTTTGATGGTTCTGGCTTGGTTTGGCTAACCGCTGGCGACGGTGACCACAGTCTGCAGTATTCACCCGACCGTCGCTTTGCGATCGATCGCTATTCGCGGGTCGATTTGCCGCCCAAACATGAACTGCGACGCAGCGCCGATGGCCAACTGGTTTGCGATCTTGAAGCAGCGGATACGTCGAACTTGGTGGCCAATGGCTGGAAGGGTCCTGAAGTGTTTATGGCCAAAGGACGGGATGCGAAGTCCGAGATTTGGGGGCTCATCTGTCGTCCTCGAGATTTCGATCCCACTCGGAAATACCCGATCATCGAAGACATTTACGCTGGACCGCAGGGAGCATTTGTTCCAAAGACGTTTAACCCTACACAGCGCTATCAAGCCCTAAACGATCTAGGCTTTATCGTTGTCAAAATGGATGGCATGGGGACTGCCAATCGCTCGAAAGCCTTTCATGACGTCTGTTGGCAGAACCTCAAGGACGGAGGTTTTGACGATCGCATTGCGTGGATGCGAGCCGCCGCGAAAGAGTATCCCGAAATAGATCTCGATCGAGTGGGCATCTACGGTGTCTCTGCAGGTGGCCAAAACGCGGCGGCGGCGGTACTGTTCCATCCCGAGTTTTATAAAGTTGCCGTGGCGAGTTGCGGTTGCCACGATAACCGTATGGACAAAGCGAGTTGGAATGAGCAGTGGATGGGCTATCCGATCGGCCCCAACTACGGCCAGTGCTCGAACATCGATAACGCTTATCGCCTCCGCGGTCATCTGCTGCTGATCGTGGGAGAGATGGATGATAACGTGCCGCCCGAATCAACTTTGCGATTTGCTGATGCGTTGATTCGAGCGGACAAGGACTTTGACTTGCTTGTGGTCCCCAATGCCGGCCACGGCATGGGAGGAGCTTATGGTGAACGCAAAATGCGTGACTTTTTCGTACGGCATTTGCTCGGAAAATAACTTCCGAATCGAAATTGAAGTTGCTTCAACCGGCTTGGTTTTTGACTCCAAAGAGTTATCCTACAGCAATCAAATCTATCCCTCGAAATTGAGTTTAGTCTCTATTTGAAAAGTGGTTCGACCCCCATGAATCAAGTTCAACATGATGTTGTGGTTATCGGTGGCGGTCCGGGCGGCTATGTAGCGGCTATTCGCGCGGCTCAACTAGGCCTCAATACGGCCTGCATCGACGAAAATGACCGATTCGGTGGTACTTGCCTGCGTGTGGGATGCATTCCGAGCAAAGCGCTGCTGGAGTCAAGCCACCTGTATCATGAAGCGCTTCACGGCATTCAAGCTCATGGAGTCAAAGTCAGCAATGTCGAATTGGATTTGTCGGCGATGTTGAAGCGCAAGGATCAAATCGTCAATCAATTGACTAGCGGCATTGATATGCTACTTAAGAAAAATAAAGTCACGGCCTATTGCGGGCGCGGCAAACTGAGCGATGTGGAAACGGTTTCGGTTCAGTTACCCGATGGTCCGCTATCGATTCGAGCGAAACACATTTTGCTGGCTACCGGCAGTCGCCCAGCGACAATGCGCGGCATCGAAATGGATAGCAAACGCATTGGTGATAGCACGATGGCACTAGGATTCACGGAAGTTCCAAAACGCTTGGTCGTGATCGGCGGCGGTTATATTGGTTTGGAATTGGGGAGTGTTTGGAAGCGATTGGGAAGTGAAGTCATCGTCTTAGAAGCGCTGGACCGAATTCTACCGGGTTTGGATTTTGAGATCGGACAGATCGCGCACCGTATTTTTGAAAAGCAGGGGATTCAATTCCGTACGAAGAGCTGGGTTGAGAGCGCGCGCGTCGTAGGTGACAAGTGCCAGGTCAAATGCAAAGACGCTGAACCGATTGAATGCGATCGTGTGCTGCTGTCGACAGGTCGCATGCCCTGTTCGGCAGATCTCGGTCTAGAATCGGTCGGTGTCGAAACCGATAAACGCGGTTTTATCCCTGTCGACGAGAATTTCCAGACTGCGGTCAAAGGCGTATATGCCATCGGTGATCTCATTGGTGGCGCGATGTTGGCACATAAGGCTAGCGAAGAGGGGATCGTTTGTATTGAACGCCTGGCGGGTGTTCACAGCCACGTAAACTACAACGCCATCCCCGCGATTGTTTATACGAGTCCGGAGATAGCCACGGTCGGTAAAACTGAGGAGCAGTTGAAAGAAGCAGGCGTGGAGTATATCAAGGGAATCTGTCCTTACGGCGCCAGTGGTCGAGCTATGGCGCTCGGAGAAACCCAAGGTCGAGTAAAGATTTTGGCGGATGCAAAAACCGATCGCGTGCTGGGAGTGCATATTATTGGCGCTCGCGCGGGCGACTTAATCGCTGAAGCCACTGCAGCTATCGAGTTCGGAGCCAGCAGCGAAGATATGGCTCGAACCTGCCATGCTCATCCAACGCTCTCGGAGTTATTGCACGAGGCTGCAATGGCCGTATCGAAGCGAGCCATTCATACCGCTTAACCGCACGTCCATCGGCGTTAGCCAAATGGAACTCACGTTGCGCGTTATCACGTGGGCGAGTCTCTCCGAGACTCACAATAACCGGTTCGTTCCCATTAACCGGAAGCTAACGAGAGCGTCCCGCTTAGGAGATTAACGCCGACGGCTCACTAATAACCAAGCACTAAACTTTCAACGGAAAAGCCGATGCGCATGGAAAAACTGGTTTCGTCGCAACAGGTGCTCACAGCATTAAAAACTAAAGCCGATGCTGAGCGCGCAAAGAATTTCCCACGTTTCTTCAAGACAGGGCCAGGCGAGTATGGTGAAGGAGACTACTTTTTAGGAGTCACCGTTCCAAATCAACGCGTGATTGCGAAGCAGTTTCGCGAGCTGCCGAGTGCCGCAGTAAGAGACTTGCTACTATCGAAATGGCACGAGTGCCGCCTGACCGCGATTTTTATTTTAGTCCTACAATTCGAACGCGCGCAGGAGTCGCGTCGATGCGAACTGGTCGAGTTCTACCTAGCGAATCTCGATCGGGTAAACAATTGGGATTTGGTTGACAGTTCAGCAGGCAAAATCCTTGGAGCTTACTCGCTCGAAGCTCCAGCGTACCGCAAACGTATCGATCAACTAGCTGAATCGGGGCACTTGTGGCGCGAACGCGTTGCAGTCATTGCGACTCAAACGCAAATCAAAGCGGGCGATTTTCGGCAGATACTGAAATTTGCAAAGCGATTTTTGAATCATCCGCATGACTTGATTCAAAAAGCGGTCGGATGGATGCTGCGAGAAATGGGGCAGGTAAATCTAACGCCCTTGATTGCGTTCCTGGAGGCCAATGCCAGCCAGATGCCGCGCACCATGTTGCGCTATGCGATCGAGAAACTGCCCACAGCTCAGCGCGAGTTTTATCTAGGGAAATAAGCCCCCATGAGCCGCAGACCGCAACTTACTGTGCGCTGTCCCGATGAGATTTTAGGGTAACGGGCAACGCTGAGAAGCATTTTCGTGCGTTTTTCGACTATCGGTTCATTGATGGTCGCATCCGGCTGGCTAAACTAATTACTATTGGGAAATATAAAACCTAAGAATAATTAGGCTTTGTCTCAAAAGGGGGCAAAGGTTCAGATCCCATTTGAGACAGAGTCAAGAATTCTGCGCGAGACACATCATGCTTATTTTGATCGGCTTGACGGTATTTGCTGGGGTTTTGGGCGGCCTTGGAAATTGGTTCATAAGCGCTTCGCCGACGGTGCAGGAACCACCTGCGAGTGAAGAACCCATTGCACCGCTTTGGTGGAAATTGTTGTCCTGCATTACTCTGGGGGTAATCGCGGCGGCGTTAATTCCGTTGTTTTTGTCGATGGCTAAAAGCAACCTAGTGGAGTCAGCCAGTGGCGCAAGCGAAGATCTTGCGACTGTAAATATCGATCGCTTTATCTATTTTGGTTTCTGTTTAGTCGCGGCGGTGACCTCGCGAAACTTCATCGATACGGTTGCGTCGAGAGCTCTTAGATTGGCCAGTGAAAATGAACAGCGGGTGACGCAGGTAAAACGCGAGGTGAACGAAATCTCCGCGGGTCAAGAAGAACCTGAACCAACCGCCCGCGCAATGACCATGCGGGACCTAGAGGCACCGATCGACTCGCGGACCAAAGTGCTCAGAGCGCTGGTTTCCCACTTGCGCTTCACGCGACGCAATGTGGCCGGCATCAGCCAAGAAACTGGTGTGCCGCTTGAGGAAGTGAACGCTCTGCTATTGCAGCTCAGTTCGGAGGGACTCGTAGATCGCATAAATAGCACGGATGGTCGCATTCTCTGGACGGCTACAAAACAGGGTCGCGCCTCGCTGAATTAAGCCTGCAGACGTGTTGACCTGTATTCGATGACGAAAGCTGGGAACGCCGACAACTTACACCACGGGAATCGCAAGCTGGAAGCTGCACGGGAGTCGCAAGCTGGAAGCTTACGCCACTTAGGACCTTGTGTATTGCTAGCTGCGAAAGGACAATGAATCCGCTTATCGCTCTGGTCTCCTCTGGATACAAGGAATACAAAATGCAATTGTTCAGTTTCAACCGCTCGCGCGGGTGCGTTTACCAATTTCTGTGCACGGCTTCCGTTATCGCTTCGACCTGCTCACTTGGGTGGGCTCAGGCCGATCCCGCCAAGCCCCTGACGATTGTGGCTTATGAAGGAACCCCGACCATTGATGGCGAAATCGATGACATCTGGAAGAACGCACCCGAGGCAGCGGTGGTTAAGGTTGTTAAGTCCGAAACTTCGATGCCAGAGAATGAGCTAGCTAAAGGCAAAGTCCAGTTGCTTTGGGACAAAGATTATCTGTACGCGTTGTGGCAAGTCAAAGATGCAAAACTCTCCGCCAGCTCGTCTGACGATTGGGCTCAAGACTCAATCGAACTGTTTGTCGACGAGAAAAACCAGCGGGCT
>JANLQO010000025.1:0-4711 GCA_031367855.1 Planctomycetia bacterium
GTTTCCAGCAATCGAAACGCACAGTTTCTTGTAGATATCGACCTCCGGTATCGGCTCACGACGATCAATGTAATCGAACTCAAGTAGCTCTTGTGCCTTGACATTTAACTCAACGGTTTGTGACGGCTTGCCGACTCCTTCCAAGCGAGCCAGGTACTTTCCAGCGGCCAATTCCATCGTTTGCTGCATAGGTGTCGTTACTAGCATTGCGGGAATCTCAGATTTCCTGAGCATCGAAGCGTCAGCGGCAGTTTCTGAAAAGTTTTTTGTGTTCAGGTCGGGTTGAATATTGGCCACATAAAGCCCGGCGGGCGTTTTAATCCGCACACTTCCCAAATGGTCGCGTTTGCTCTGTTGCCAGAACAAACCAAGCGTCCCGAGAATGCCAACTGTCGTGATCGTAGCCGTAGCAACTGCATTCAGTTGTAGCTCGTTGCGCTTTAGAAAACGTGCCGCCGAAACCCAAACCGGCAAGCCTCGCGCCGAAATGGGTCGATCATCACGGATCGCTTTCAAGTCATTCGCTAGCGTCGCAGCAGATGCGTACCTGCGCGAGGGCTCTTTGTCCAAACATTTTAAAATGACTAGCTCTAACGCCCTTGGAATTACGGGATCAATTTGCCGAGGCCCAGTCGGTTCGTCGCTTTGAATTTGCATTAACAGTTCGAGCGGCGATTCCGATGTGAATGGTGGTCGACCGGTCGCCATCTCGAACAAAGTTGCTCCAAGTGAATAGACATCCGTCCGCGCGTCGATCGTCCCGTCGCGTCCCGAAACCTGTTCGGAACTCATGTATCGAGGCGTCCCTAACATCGCACCGGTCGCAGTTGCCGTTACATCGACCTCGCGCCGAGCTAACCCGAAATCTGTCAACCACACTTTGCGATTCGTATCGACCAGCAGATTGCCCGGCTTTACATCGCGGTGAATCACGCCTCGTTGATGCGCGTGCTCCAAGGCTTCGGCAGCCTCGATGCCAACGCGAATGACTTCGCGGATCGCTTCATGTCGCGACTCGAAATTATTGGAAGCGAACCACTCTGACAACGGACAACCATCAATCCGCTGCATCGCGAACCAATTCAATCCGTTGTGCACTCCTACTGCATAAATCGGAACGATATGTGGATGATCCAACTTAGCGACCGTCTCTGCTTCCTTTACAAAACGCTGCACCGACCTGGGTTCGACTTTGCCAATTGGCAGGACTTTCAATGCCACGACGCGGCCCAACGAAACTTGCTTTGCTTCGTAAACTATGCCCATGCCGCCGCGACCAAGTTCTCGCTGAATTTCGAAATCGGGAATCTGCGGATAAGCAGTTGCCGGGCGATCCACCAGGCTGACTTCCGCTCCCTGATCAATCAAGGTCGGTTTGTTGCGCTCGATGCGGAGCAAGCTCTGAACGCATTCCTCAAGTCCCGGTGCCAGATCGGGATGCTGCGCCACCAGTTCGTTTGCAGTCGGACGTTGGGCGTTGCCCAGTGCCATCCAACCAGCGACCACTTCTGCAATACGAAGTTCGATCGTTTCCAAGTCATCGGGTAGGTTCATTTGCAAATCTTGCTTCGAGCGCCTAGGTCAACGGAAAACGAATGTCCTTTTGCTGCCTGAATCCAAGACGCAGAATTTGTTCAGGCGCAACACGGATAATCGAAAAACCAGTCCAATTCAGGACACTACGCGCCGATCTCCGCCTCTGGTTGTCTGTTCATTATCTGGTTGCGAGGCGCTGCCTCGCAACCCACTGTCGTGCAGACTTTGCCTGACGCATCCAGTTTGTGCTGCAAATCGGAAGCTCAATCACTTGAAGCGGGGTCTCAGAAACAGTACTTTCCAAGGCCAGAGACTTGAAACGAGGTCCCCATTTTCTCGGTTACTTATTCAATTGAGGTGGATTGGCCATCAGTCGCTTGAGTACTTCTCCCTGGGGATATGCATCTGCGAAGTTTGGTTTATTGGCAGCTTTCCAAAACGCCTTTTCGAGTTCAGCATCCTTGATCTCGATACTGCCTTTCTTAAGGTACTCACGCAGCAACTCGTTGCGACCATCCACGGCGATCCACATGCCCAAACTGCCCATGCCAACGCGACCGCCATAGCGCTCGTAAAGCGACTTGCACACCAGCCAATCCTTGAGCGACAAAATAGACATTGCATAGGCAGCTCTACGCTGTTCCTGCTCACTGATCTCTGGCGTTGCTGGCAGATCCCGCTTTTGCACTTCATCCCAAAGCTGACTTGCCATCTCCTGTGACATCTCGATCCTCTCGCGACGAACATAGTCTTCGATAGCTCGCCGGGAGATGATGCGAAGCAAGTTTTCACCCTGAAGAGCGAGCCGCTTGTTTGCAAGTTCATCTTTAGCAAGTCCTTTTTGCATCAGTTCAGACTCACTCGGTTCGAGTTGGTCGAGATGGACCATAGTTCCAAAAGTCGTCGCAACATGCTTTCTTGGTCCACTCGGAATTGGTTTCACCGCAGGCGGACTCTGCGGTTGCGATGCTGGTCGAATAGGAGTCAATCCGGTTGCGGATGCGTTATTAGCGAGAGGGTTGATTTTTTGCAAAACTTCATCGCGTTCACGCTCTGGCAAGGAGTCCAAAACGGTTTTCATGAACAGCACCGAGGCCGCACTCTTCTGCGCTTTGAGAATCGTGTTGCCGATCGCGCGAATGTGATTAACGTCTGCTTTATTCGTGTAGTTGACCATTTGCAAGGCCATGACGACCACCGCTTCATGATCCGTCATTTCCATGAACTGTTTGATCGCATTACCAACCACCGAACCTTCATCCACAGGATCCACTTTGCGGTATTGGAAAATGATTTCCGAGGCATCCAGCAATTCTTTCGGAATTGGATTCCCCTCCAAAGTTCGCTGAGCTTTAAAAGTTGTGTTCAGTTCGCGTACACTGGACGGCTTGGAGACGAGCACTTTCAGATGCGGAATGGCATCTTTCAAGCCAAATTCGACGCAGGCAGCGCTAGCTTCTTCAACGCCCTCGCGGTTTTTAAGCATGTCGACGTAGACCGACGCGAGTTCCCTTCGATACGGCTTAGAGATCAACGCATAGGCAGCGGCCTTGTGAAGGTCATTATTCGTGGATTGAAAGAGTTGCAGCAATAACTTGTTGGATGCGTCGCTTCGGATCGCAGCCAGGCTACGGATCGTGTGCCACAGATCGTCTTGTGGCTTGGCCTGCCGAACCGCTTGCTCAACCGCGGTTACGGTGCGATCACCGTAATTTCCTAGAATGGCAGATGCAGTGTGAACATCCGCGTCGGGCGGAAAACCTTTTTTGAAAATCGTCGCTTGCACGAGTGTCGCAACCATATCGTCACCACCCGTCAGTTTCCATTCATTCCGCATTAAATGGCAAATTTGAAGCGGAGCTCGTACAAACCATGTATAACCCTGACCTTCTCCCAAGCACATAACGTGCGTCGGCCATTGGGCTTTGGCGCCTAACCACTCGATTCGTGACGCCAATTCTGCAGGAGCCATTTGTGGTTGAGATGCAAACAGAACAATCTCCAAGTGCTCCGTGCACAATCTGAACGGTCGCGCAACTGGCAATTCGACCCGTTGCTGCATCGTGTTGGCGAACTCTTGGTAATCCCTAGCCAGCAACAGTCGATAACTGGTTGCTTTCGAAGCGTCGAAACCACTGGCAGCAGGTACCCCCTTTATCGCAGGGGTATCGTTGAACTGAAGAATATGCCATGCAGCCGATGGGTCAGCGGAAGTGCCTGCGTTGAGCTTCGCCATGAGCTCCTTTGATAGTTCATGTAGTGGATGTTTGGCGTCGATCTTCACGGCCTTTGCAGCCATCCCCATGCGCCTTTGAAATCTCACCTTGCCTAGCAGGAGTGTTTCGGGAGATTCAAACTCCAAAGTTCCTTCGGTTTCCTTGTTGTCACCAGGTTGAGGCGTTATCGACTTGTATTTCACCTGGACTTGCTTCCCTACCAGCTGCCAAGAGCCCGTTGCATATTCGACTTGATTGGGCCATTCGTCATAGCGATCGAATTTTCCATCCGCTGAAAACTTGATAATGATTGACATGGGTAGCGAGCGTGCCCCGGTTTCGTTGGGGCCTGCCTCCCATTGGCCCAGGATGTCACGTTCCGCGATCACGGCTTTTCCGGAGTTCCCGTCCTGGGTCTGGGTATCTTTAGGCGATGCGACTACCGCCTGTGCCACAGCAGACGCCGACAGCCCTCCGCGGGTGCTCTCCCAATTGTTATTGCCTATTACACGCTGGGAGTCGCCTTTTGACTGACCGTGCACATTTTCAAGATCGAATTGAGCTAACCGCAATTCCTGCATCTGCCGCAAATGATCTAATCGATAGTAATCGCTGCTGGCACGTTGTGCACTGTCCCGCTGAGCGGCTGCAGCTTCGATGCGCCGAACCAGTTCCTGTCGCTTTAATGATAGTTCACTGGTGTTGTCGCTAGCGATTGGTTGGTCTGGGCGAGGTAAGTTGAGTCGCTTTGCTGCATCAGCCTTTTCCGTCGTAGCAAAGCCTTCGCGTTTCTTGACCGTTGCCTCGACGTTGACTAACCCAATTTGCACATCCTCACCACCAAGACGAAACTGGATCAAACCGGTGCCCGCTGGGACGTTTATCTTTTGCGTAATCGACTGATCTGCAGCACCATCGCTTTTCGGTTGAAGTACCCCAAGGCTCATGCCCTGCTTTCC
>JANLQO010000067.1:0-2104 GCA_031367855.1 Planctomycetia bacterium
CGTGCAGTGTGGTCATTTGACTTTTGCAAATCGTCGTTTTTGAACCCCAACAAGAGGTACATGTAGAAGACAATGGCAACGGGCCACGAACAGATGCTCTTCCTCTTCCGCCTTGGATCTAGCCATCTGAAACACCATTACTCCTTAACTTGGGCAACTTGGGCAACGCGTCCATGGAATATTTGTATGGCAACGAACAAGGTGCCTTGCTGCGTGGTAGAAAACTGGCTCGCATATGCGTGCTAGTTTTTTAGAATTGGCACTCCGCTAATGGAATTCAGTAGATGTTTGATGCTGACCGAAACCTCCTCGCCGGTGTGTTAGGGCTCCAGATGGAGCTTATCTCAGAGTCGCAGTTGATCGCTGCGATGCAGACCTGGATCTTCAAGAAGTCAAAAAAACTCGAAGACGTTCTGGTGGACTTAAAGTTCATTGATGAGGAGAAGTGTCAATTCCTATCGGGACTGGTAGCCCAGCATATCAAACTTCATAAGAATGATCCGGCTAAGTGTCTTGCATCGCTTAGTTCGCTAGGTCCTGTCCAAAAACAGCTGCGGGATTTGGAAGATAAGGACGTTGAGCAAACCATTACCCGATTAGCCAATTCTCGCGAGAAACAAGAAACGGCCGTCGATTCTTCTACTCAGCCAGCCGCTTCCATGCGTGCCACAGATCTGGGCGGTGATAGTCGATTTCGGATATTACGACCACATGCGAAAGGTGGTTTAGGGCAAGTATCACTCGCGGAGGATAGAGAATTACATCGCGAGGTAGCACTCAAAGAGATTCAATCTGCGTACGCTGCAGACCCCGCCAGTCGAAATCGATTTCTCATCGAAGCCGAAGTGACCGGCCAGCTTGAACATCCGGGAATCGTTCCGGTCTATAGCCTTGGTACCACTAGCAAGGGTTGTCCTTTCTATGTGATGCGATTTATCAAAGGCGCTAGCATGAAAGAAGCCGTTGATAGCCTTTATACCGCAAAAGATCGCACCTCCCCTGAAGATTTCCGGCTGTCGTTACGGCGGCTAGTGCGGCGTTTGATCGATGTTTGCAATGCCATCGAATATGCACACAGTCGTGGCGTTCTGCATAGGGATTTGAAGCCCGGTAATATCATGCTGGGGAAATACGGTGAGACGCTGGTGGTGGATTGGGGACTCGCAAAAACAGGCACGAAAGCGGCGACCCACCAATCCTCGGAAGAGCGTACGTTTGTTCCTCTTTCCAGTGATGCATCGACGGCGACTCATTTTGGGTCCGTTGTCGGCACTCTGTCTTACATGAGTCCAGAACAAGCTGAAGGACGCCTGGACGACTTAGGTCCAACATCGGACGTATACAGTTTGGGGGCTACACTCTATTACGTCCTCACTCAGGAACCGCCTGTTCCAAAACTGCCGATGCTAGAGATGCTGGAGCGAGTTCGGACTGGGCAAATCAGGCCGCCCAGGGAAATAAATCCTTCCATACCAGCTTCGCTAGAAGCGATCTGCCTAAAAGCCATGGCGTGCCGCCAACTTGATCGCTACAAAACCACAGCAGCGCTTGCCGACGATCTCGAGCTATGGCTGGCAGACGAGCCGGTTTCCGCCTATCAAGAACCGATACATGATCGTGTGGCTCGCTTTGTGCGACGACATCGAACAATGGTTACGTCTGCCCTGGCTATCCTACTGACGGCAGTCGGAGCTCTCTTGATACTGAACTCGTTAGTGCGGCGACAGAACGCGGTACTCGGAGTTGCACGAGAAGAAGCCGACAATCGGCGCGCGGAGGCGGACAAGCAGCGCCAATTGGCAGAAAAAAGTACGCTAGAAGCAATCCAGCAAGCGGAACGTGCCGAACTAAATCTAGCGACCGCTCGGGACCTTTCCGTCGTTTTACTTTCGACGGCCGAGAAGGCCTTAACCTCTCCTGTAATCGACGGCACTTCAATTCATGAATTGCGAAAAAAACTAACGGAACAAGCCTATGGGAATTTCGAAAAGATCTACGATTCGAATCCCGGTAATCCAGACATTGCTTTCGAATTTGCGCAAGTGGTCCGCATCTCCAGTAACTTGAAGCGATTTGAACGTGATCTGCAGACTGCAAATGAACG
>JANLQO010000068.1:0-50659 GCA_031367855.1 Planctomycetia bacterium
CTTCTCAAACGCGGCCTCCAGTCGCTTCGAGAACGCATGGTTTCGGATAGTTCCTCGGGTGGCTTTTTGACCTAAATGTGCTGCTACGCGATGCTTCCAATAGAATCGCCGAACTGAACTTGGTCGCTCGGGACGCTCGAACAGTTTCCCGAAGTTGCATTCTTTTGGTAGACTCGCTACTTTGGGGGAGTTGTAACTGATTTCGCATAGACTGGTTTTGGACAAGGAAAAAGCGTCTCATGAAATCAATCCATTTTATTGCGCAAACTCTAGGCTGCTGCTTGCTTGTCGGTTTGGTATCCCACGCACAGGAGGGCACCGGTTTAAGGCAACTGGGGCAACCGCTGGGCATTAAATTCGGATTCGAGATTAGCCCCGAGAATCTAGTCGAGCAGAAGTTTTGCGATACGTTGAAACAAGATGCAGCCGTCGGCACCATGACTACTTACTGGCAATTGCCAAGTAGCGGCCTAGGCATCGATCGAGGTCGTAGCAGTAAGTCTAACAGCCAAGAAATATATGGGACCTACGATTTTAATCGACCCAAGTTGGTGGAGGCATTCTGTATTGCCAATGGAATAGAGATTCATGGTCATACGCTTGTCTGGGCTCGCGATAGTTTCACGCCAGCCTGGGTGCTCAACGTCAAAGGCAGCCAAGCGATCTCTCTACTTAGAAATCATGTTTCGGCAGTAGTCTCTGAATTCGAAGGGACTGTGCGCGTGTGGCATGTGGTGAACGAGGCTTTTGATTACGAAGGAAATCTCGTTGATTGTCACTGGAACCGCGTACTGGGACTGCCAAGTCCTCAAGCCGTTACGCCTCGCTATGTCAACATTGCGTTTCAGGCAGCAGCGCATGCAGATCCAAAAGCCCAGCTGATCTATAACGATTATGGCCAGGAGGAACTGGATCCGAGAAAGTTTAATGCAATCATCCGCATGCTGGTAAACATGCGTATTCGAGGTATTCCCATTCATGGACTTGGTTGGCAATTGCACCTTACCGCAACCCAAGTGCTGGATCCAGATTTTCCACTGGAAGCTCGATTGAATATGGTTGCGCAGCTCGGCTTTGACAACTACATCACCGAACTTGACATTGTCATGGATGAAAGACGCGTCGATGGCTCGCTGGCTCCCCCCAAGTCTGTTTATCTGCTCAAAGACCTGGCTCGACAGAGTGCGGCATATCAAAAAGTCACCTCAATCTTCACACGCGCTGAAGGCTGCACAGCGATGCAATTCTGGGGCGTCTCGGACAAGCAATCGTGGCTGGGAGCTGAGCGAAAGCCATTGATCTTTGACAAATATTTCCGCAAAAAGTCTGCCTACGATGCCGTCGCAGGCGTGTTATCCGGCGCGACGCCTTAGTTCCATCTCCTAAAACCAGCGGACTGTGCTACCAAAACTTGGTAGATTCGGGTAAACCGGTACACTGATCGCTGACGTGAACCCTCCGGCAGCAGCAACAGCGAAACAACAAACCGGAACAACCCCTTTTCAAAAACTGAAACCAGGAGCCCTTTGGATGGCACGCGGAAAGACTTACGACAACGCCGCTCGAGCGATTGGCGATACACCTATGATTCGCATCAACCGGCTTATTCCTGCAGGGGGAGCTACGGTTTTTGCTAAATGCGAATTCTTCCAGCCGCTTAATAGCGTCAAAGATCGCATAGGCGTTTCCATGATCGAAGCCGGTGAACGCGATGGCAAAATCAACTCGGATACGCATATTATTGAGCCCACCAGTGGCAATACTGGCATTGCGTTGGCCTTCGTATGCGCGGCCAAAGGCTATCGTTTGACCCTCACCATGCCCGAATCGATGTCGGTCGAACGTCGTGCGCTGCTCCGCGGCATGGGAGCCAGTCTCGTGCTCACGCCAGCCGCTGAAGGGATGCGTGGCGCGATTGCGAAAGCGTATGAGATGGTTCAATTGGACCCAGTCGGCTTTATGCCTCAGCAGTTCGAGAACCCAGCCAACCCCGCTATCCACGAAGCGACTACAGGCCCCGAGATTTGGGAAGATAGCGCACGCAACATCGATGCGATTGTAGCTGGCGTGGGAACTGGCGGTACGATTACGGGAGTGGCTCGTTACATCAAGAAATTGAATCCCAATTTCAAAGCGATCGCGGTGGAACCCAAGCACAGCCCAGTGATTAGCGGCGGACAACCAGGCAAACATCGCATTCAAGGAATCGGCGCAGGCTTCGTGCCTAAAAATCTCGACACCTCGATCGTCGATGAAGTCATCACTGTCGACGATGAAGATGCATTTGAGTGGGGCAGGCGATTGGCTAAGCACGAAGGGATCGTGGCCGGCATTAGCAGCGGTGCCAACATGTGGGCTGCCGCGCAGGTTGCTGCTCGCCCAGAATTCAAAGGTAAACGCATCGTAACTATCATGTGCAGCCTGGGTGAACGTTACTTGTCGACGCCTCTGTTCGGTGATCTCGGAACCTAGTGCTTCGTCCAGATTAGATTTTCGGGGTCGGGTGGCACTCCGCTTAGTCTTCGAAAAGCATGATTTATCAAGGATGGAATGCGATGACCAACGAAACGCTTGTACTCGGCGTCGACCCCGCGCTGGGTACGACTGGCTATGGAGTTGTGCGATGTTCAGTCAATTCGGTGAAGCTGGTTGACGCTGGCTTTGTGCGCTGTAGCCGCAACGATACGCTGGAGCGCCGGCTCGATGAATTGCATCGTGGCATGGTTGAAATCATCGCTGAACACAAACCTGATTGTTTGGCAATCGAAGAAGTTTACTCGCACTACGATCGTCCGACCACAGCCATTCTGATGGGGCACGCGCGCGGCGTCATTCTCTTGGCCGCCGCCCAAGCCGGTTTACAAGTCAGTTCGTATGCGTCGACCAAAGTGAAAAAGACATTGACCAGCAACGGTCGGGCTTCAAAGTCTCAGATGCAATTCGCTGTACAGCATCAACTCAACTTGCCGCAGTTGCCCGAACCCGCCGACGTCGCCGACGCCCTCGCCATCGCCATTTGTCATTACCACAGTACCCAAGGACCAGCTCGACTGCTCGGCAGCGCGTGAAGAGAGGGGCTGTATATTAATGTGCCGTCGGCGTTAACCGCGGGTTTCGAAATAGACGACTCGACCTGCTCGGTGACTGCCACATGCCAAACGATTCGCGGCCAGCGAATAAGCACTGGATGAGCCACAAACAGCCAACGACCACAACTTCGATACCCGTGGCTAGTCACCTCAAAGAATAAACTACAAATATGATCACAAAAATTAGCGGCAAACTGGTGGGCCTCGAAGACGAAGTCGCCACGCTGTTGATTCCCCCGATGGAATATGAAGTTCTCATCGCCGAGTATGCTCGCCGACACTTGCAGAGTTCGCTCGGCAAAGAAGTCAGCCTGCACACCATTCATTACATCGATGGCAACGCATCTACAGGCGGACGATTGACGCCGCGGCTAGTCGGCTTTCTCAGCACTCCCGAGCGCGATTTCTTCGAACTTTTCTGTTCGGTAGATGGAGTGGGCGTCAAGAAAGCCCTCCGAGCCATGACGCAGCCCGTTCAGGACACAGCGATCATGATTGAACAGCAAGACGCCAAGGCGCTCTCCGGCTTACCGGGCGTGGGACCAGCCACCGCCGAACGCATCATTGCCAAACTGCGCCGCAAGATGCCCAAATTCGCCCTGCTTGTCCGCCGCGAAACGCCGGCTGGCAAAGAGCAGGTTGAAGGAGTGGTCGAGGACACTTACCGCGCCTTAGTCGCCCTCGGTCACGTCGAGTCCGACGCGCGCCGCTTGATCGAACAAGCTCTCGCGAGCGGAGCAAAGTTCAAAGACACCGAAAGCCTCATTCAAGCCATTTACAAAAAACAGTTTGGTTGATCGCCTAGCCCCTATTCGTTAGCAGCCCATCAAACCACTGCTGCTCTTCTATAGAAAAAGGTGGGTTCAAGGGTCGGTGATAATCGATCGTGTGATATCGTCCGTCGCGGTAGCAGTCGTCAATAATGGGTTGCAGCTGCAACACTACATCACGATCGTGCGGGCGAAGTGGAATGGCGATATTCGGCACCTATCTTGCAATTGAATCAGAGTTTTATCTGCAAATACCGCGACTAGCCATTCAGGCCACGAACAGCAACTTGCGCATAGCTGACGATCTGGTCGGCAGTGATCTTGAAGTGGCTATAAAGCTTCGGAGCGGGACCCGAAGCCCCGAAACCATTCATGCCAACAAAGTGACCACCAGCGCCGATGTACTTGTCCCAGCCTTGCCGAATGCCGGCTTCGCACGCGATACGAATACCGCACTTTTCAGGCAGCACACTGGCGCGATATTCGGGCAACTGGTCATCAAACAACTCTTGGCACGGCATGCTGACGACGCGCGTTGCGATACCATCGGCTTGAAGAGTCTTCTGAGCGTTCATGCACAGATACAGTTCGGTACCTGTACCAATCAGAATCACTGAAGGTTCGCCTTCGCAGTCGCTGAGGATATAGCCACCTTTGGCAACTCCAGTCGCGGCACCCAAGTTCGTGCGATCAAAAGTGGGGATGTTCTGGCGCGAAAGCACCAAAGCGACCGGATGATTGTCGAGTTGCATGATGGTTCGATAGCTCTCAAGCACTTCGTTGGCATCGCCCGGTCGGAAAACATACAAGCCAGGGATCGCGCGGCAAGCGGCCAGATGTTCGACCGGTTGATGCGTCGGCCCATCTTCACCTACGCCGATCGAATCATGTGTCAAAACATAAAGCACTGGCTGATGCATGATGCTGCTCAGCCGCATCGAAGGTCGCATGTAGTCGGTGAACACAAAGAAGGTCGCACCGAAAGCTCGCAGACCGCTGAGCGACATGCCGTTCAACGCAGCCGCCATGCCGTGTTCGCGAATTCCAAAGTGCATATTGCGACCAGAGTACTGGTTGGCTTCATAGTCTTTTTGTCCATCAAGCAGGGTCATGGTGCTCGGAGCGAGGTCGGCAGAACCGCCGACGAGCCACGGCAGATTAGGCGCGAGCATGTTGAGCACTTTGCCGCCGCTGACGCGTGTAGCCAAACCCTTTTCGTCAGCGGGGAACGGCTTCAGAGCGCTATCCCAACCTTTAGGCAACTTGCGGGCGAACAGCGCTTCAAGCTCAGCAGCCTCCCTGGCGAACTGCGATTTGTACTTGGCGAACAACGCGTTCCAGGCTGTCTCGCATTCTTCGCCGCGTTTCCCCATCGTGTCGGCAAAGTACTCGGGAACTTCACTGGGTACTAAAAACTTTTCGTTCTCAGGCCAGCCGTAAGATTTTTTTGCAAGTTTGATTTCTTCCTCGCCCAGCGGTGCACCGTGCGCACCGTGCGTGTTGGCTTTGTTCGGCGCACCGTAGCCAATGACGCTACGGACGATGATTAACGTCGGTTTGTCGTGGCAAGCTTCGAAGTTAGCAAGTGCTTTGGCCAGCGCATCGGTGTCGTTGGCATCTGCGACTCGGACTGTATTCCAACCCAAGCCTTCGAAGCGACGTGCGACGTTTTCGCTGAACGCGAGATCGGTGTGACCTTCAATGGTGATGCCATTGTCATCGTAGAGCCAGCAGAGATTCGATAGCTTGAGATGACCGGCGAGTGAGGCAGCTTCGTAGGAAACACCTTCCATCATGTCGCCGTCACCGCAAAGTGCGTAGGTGTTGAAGTCGAATAGCTCGAAGCCGGGGCGATTGTAATTAGCGGCCAACCATTTTGAAGCGATCGCCATCCCAACGCTGTTGCCGACACCTTGGCCCAGCGGACCGGTGGTTGTTTCAATACCTGCCGCTTCGCCGAATTCAGGGTGTCCAGCGCAGGGACTATGTAATTGGCGGAAATTTTTAAGGTTGTCGAGAGTAAGAGATGGGCGCGCCAGCACTTTGCCGTGGTGGTCAGTGGCTTTAATGCCCGACAAGTGGATCATCGAGTAAATAAGCATCGACGCGTGCCCGCAACTGAGCACGAATCGGTCGCGATTGGGCCACAGCGGGTTTTCTGGGTTGTAGCGCATTGAGCCAGTCCAGATTTGGAAAGCGACCGGCGCCAGGGCCATCGGAGTGCCCGGATGTCCACTGTTGGCGGCTTGCACGCCATCCATGCTGAGGGTGCGGATAGTGTCGATCGCCAACTTTTCGATGCTACCAACGACTGGGCTCATAAGTTCTCTTTTCATACGTTTTCGTAGTGTGCCATCCGTTTTCTTTGGGGGTCGAAGATACCGTGAAACGCTCGAATTCGCAACGAGACCTGCATGCCGCGACTCACCGCCGTCGAGGTTCTCGCCTCCTGGCTGGTTTTTTTTTTCGTGGCTGGGACCAATGTTTCGAGAGATAGTCTTTGACATTGCGAATCTTTTTGGGATTCCTTCCCGACGATAGAAACCATCTGTATAACGAGCTTTTGTTGTCTTCGGTGGGGGTTTTGATCTTGGATTTCAGATTTCAGATTTCAGATTTGAGATTTCAATCTGCAAAGCGTCGCTTCATGCTAAATCTTACCGCCCGCTCCCGGACCCTAGCCCAAAACGGGAATCGCGAGTAAGCTTTCAGGTCCATTTGGCTGGCTGAACGATTGTGGGCTGAAACCTAAACAGCAACCGCAGTTCGCTTGCCAAAGAGCAGAATATTTGAGGAGAGATCAGTGGAAAAAGCGGAAATTCGCGGCGAGATTCTCGACATCCTGAGTGAGATCGCACCCGACGAGGACCTCAGCAACCTCAAGGATGACGTTTCGTTTCGCGAGCAGATGGAGCTGGATAGCATGGATTTCCTGGACATCGTCATGGAGCTCCGAAAGCGTCATCGCGTGCAGATTCCCGAGGACGAGTATGGTAATTTGGCCAGTATGGACAGTACCGTTAACTATCTCGAACCCAAAATGCGCGACCTTTAACCCCTCCCCTCAGGTAAATTCCGTGTCAGGTGAAATCCGTGTATGACACGTTGATCATTGGCGGAGGAATGTCCGGTCTGGCGGCTGGAATTCGGCTAGCCCACTATGACCAAAAAGTTTGCATCCTCGAACGCCACTACACGATCGGCGGTCTCAACGGGTTCTACCGACTGGGTGGTCGCAACTACGACGTCGGTCTACATGCGGTCACCAATTACACGCCCCCCGGAACGAAGAAGGGGCCGCTCGCGAGATTGCTCAGGCAGTTACGTTTTCGCTGGGAGGATTTTGAACTGTCGCCACAAGTTGGCAGTGCAATTGCGTTTCCCGGCATGCGACTGCGGTTCAACAACAATATCGATTTGCTTCGCAGTGAAATTGCAGCGGCGTTTCCCAGCCAGCGCGACAATTTTGAAAAACTGCTTGGGCAACTGACCGATTACGATGACCTAACACAAGAAAACTTTGGCGGGTCGGCGCGCAAGTTCCTGGCGGAAACGATCAGCGAACCGCTGCTGATCGAAATGTTGCTCTGTCCGCTGATGTGGTATGGCAACGCTCGCGAAAATGACATGGACTTCGGTCAGTTCTGCATCATGTTCCGCAGTATCTTCTTGGAAGGTTTTGCGAGACCTTACAAAGGTGTGCGTCTAATTCTCAAGCATCTCGTGCGTCGTTTTCGATCGCTGGGAGGCGAACTAAAACTGCGGAGTGGCGTGGCCAGCATTCGTGTCGACGGTGATCGCGCAGTCGGTGTGACACTCGACAACGGTGAACAACTCGAAGCCAAGCGAATCCTTTCCAGCGCGGGGATTATCGAGACACAGCGATTGTGTGAGGACGTTACGGAAGTGATCCCGCAGAGAGCGGGGCAGTTGACGTTCATCGAGTCGATTTCAGTACTCGACAAACAACCTAAAGAAGTTGGTTTTGGCGAAACCATTGTTTTCTTCAACGACAGCGAGAAATTCGATTGGCGACGGCCCGCGAACGACCTGTGCGATGTTCGCACCGGTGTGATTTGCAGTCCGAACAACTACCTGTATCCAGCCGAAGTTGGCAACTTGGAAGACGGCATCGTGCGACTGACGACGATCGCTGATTTTGATCGCTGGCAAGCGCTGAATGAAACCGAGTACGCGAAACAAAAAATGTGGTGGTACGACCGTAGTGTTGCTTCCGCCGTGCGGTTCATTCCCGACTTCCGACGGCATGTGATTGATACCGATGTGTTCACACCGAAGACGATTCGGCGGTTTACTTCGCATGACAACGGTGCGGTGTACGGCGCTCCTGATAAGCAGCTCGATGGTACGACGCATCTGAAGAATCTTTTCCTGTGCGGTACCGATCAAGGTTTTGTAGGCATCATCGGGGCGATCGTCAGCGGTATTTCGATTGCGAATATGCACTGCTTGCGCGACGCTTGATTGTTTGTTGATGCAATTCTACAAAGTGTATAATGAGTCGCCTCGTAGTAGTCCGCTGCAACTTGCCACATGAACCTAACTGTCGCTGCGTGCCAAAATGTCTACCGCAAGAAAGTACCGACCGCATTATCTCGTCGCTGACTATCAACAGTGGGAAGGGCATTGGGAGCTATGGTTTGGGACTGCAGTCGCAATGGCCCCTTCGCCCTTCGGTCCGCATGAACGAGCCGTCAGCGAAATCAGTTTTCAAATACAGTCCTCGGTCAAGTCGCAGTTACCACAGTGTAAGGACTGCAAGGTCTACACGGGACTTGATTGGATCGTGCAACATGACACCGTGGTTCGACCGGATTTGATGCTGGTCTGTGGAGTTCAACCGGAGTTGCATCTGGAACACTCGCCCACTTTAATTGTTGAGGTGCTCAGCGAGTCGACTTCGGACAAGGACCAAACTGTGAAGCGAGAACTATACGAGAGTTACGAGGTAGAGCACTACCTCATCGCCGACCCAATGGCCAAGAAGATCCAATGGCTGAAGCTCAGCCCTGCAGGCAAGTACGTCGATTGTTCGCATAACTTCGTTACGGACGGAATTTTCACAGTCGAACTTCATGATCGTTGCATTATTAGCATTGATTGCAATTTAGCTTTTGCTTAGGTACCAATTGAGGTAGCCGCAAGGAGATATTTTTTTATGATCGCGGCTACGGAAATAGAAAATCCCGGGGTAGCAAGCTTGGCGGCGCACGGGCGATTGAAAGCTCGCATCGAGCGAACTGTAACACTCGTAACCGAACCGTTGGAACTTGGTGGCCGACATTTTGATTGGTATCGCGTCGCCAATCCGGATGTGTTGTTGCAAAAGGCGGCGAACAATGACGAGCGGCCGGCCGAAGATCTCGACCCTTTCTGGGCAGCGACTTGGAGAGCGGCGATGGGGCTCGACAGGTGGTTGCAATCGCTGAATCTGCGCGATGTTCGCGTGCTGGAGTTGGGATGCGGTTCGGGGCAAGCCGGTGTGGGAGCGGCCGCACAGCAGGCGCAAGTAACAATGACTGATGCCGTTGGATTGGCATTGATGGTCGCGCGGCTGAACGCCTGGTCGCTGCAAGATCGAATTCACTTTCAACGGCTTCGTTGGAACCTCGATCGGCTTAATCAAGCTCCGTTCCCGGTGATTATTGGCTCGGACTTGGTTTACGATCCGAAATTATTTGCCTTGCTCGACGCGTGTGCTCGCAAGCATTTGGCCGACGGCGGGCGGATGTACTTGAGCGAACCACATCGGCACACCGGAGATCGATTTTCGAAGTGGATTCGGGAAGCTGGCTGGCAGTCGGCGGAACACGACATCGATTTACTGGACAACCGTGTACAGATTCGTGTCTTCGAATGCTGGCTTTGAATGCTAGCTTGGGTGGTCGCTATTTTCGGATTGCGTCAACTTGTGTATAGAAGCACCAGATCGTCTTCCTACCTGTCTCCTTACACGGCTGCCATGCTACGCCACCCGCCTGGAATTGAAGCCCGAGCATCTCTAAAAAAACGCAGTCAGATAAGCCTGCGCGTGGTGGACTTTTCATGGCTCGCCTGCGGAGTGTTTTTTATTGCGACTAGTGGTTGCGGTACGACGCGAAGCTTTACGGCTACAGACCAGTTGCTCATGAGTGACGCAGTCGACGCGACGGTTTCAAAGATCGATTTCAGTCCACTAGCTGGCAAGAAGGTTTTCCTCGACACCTCCTACACTAAGATGTTGAAAGCGCCGAATAACTTGCTCGACACCGATTATGTAATCTCTTCAATTCGGCAGGGGATGACGGCCGAAAATGTTCTGCTGGTGGACACAAAAGACGAGGCTGATTTAATTGCCGAGGCGCGTGTAGGCACCATGGGGCTCGACGGGCACAATGTCACCTATGGTGTTCCTGCGAGCAGTGCGCTTTCGGGGGCTGGAGCGCTTGCCGGTGCAAGCATTCCCGCGCTTCCGGAAATGTCGATTGGTCGGCGGGAAGCAAAACTGGGTGCTGCCAAAGTGGCTGTTTTCGCTTACGTGAAAAAAAGCCACGAACCCTACTGGCAGTCGGGGATTGCTAGGTCCACTAGTACGTCCCGCGATACTTGGTTCTTGGGTATCGGACCCTGGCAGGCAGGCACGATTTACGATGGAACTAGGTTCGCAGGCGATCGAACCTCGCGAATTTGGGGGATGCCGCAAAACCGCGTTATGCCTCGCGGTCCGAGCTACGAGGAGTTTCGTGGTACAAAATTGTTTGCCGCAGCTGTTGAAAGCCGCGACAAACCGACCAAGCCAGAGGGTGAAACACAAATAGCGCAAGCTGGGAATGTGCCCGCAGCGTCCCCGGCACCCGCGACTACGCCGCCTTCGCCCGCTGCGCCAGTACCCCCCTCCACGGTCGCCAAGCCAACGAATGCCGCTTCACCGCCCGTAATGCGGTAAACCGAGGTCTAACTTGGATGAGGCAGCCGCGCCGTGGGTCGCTCCTGCAGGGTGCGACCACTGCACGCCCTGAGAGCGCGTGCCGCTGCCATGATCGCACCCGGCAGAAGCGACCCACGAACGCACCAGATGAATGGCTGCTGTCGTCCCAAGAATACATAACTTGCCCAATCTCTCTTCCGTTGTCGCAATCCGGAACGCATAATGCAGGCGAGTCTTCCCCGTCAGATTGCTGACGATTTGGCAGGCAATTTGCTTGCGACGTAAGCAGTGAATGTTCGGAGGGTGTTTCCAGTGCAATGGACAGCGCCGCATTTGCTAATAGCAGATGACGATCGAGATTTTCGAGAATCGTTGAGTGAATTGTTTCAACGACGGGGATTTTGCACGCACTTAGCCTCCGATGGCTGCGAAGCGATCGAAATCGTTCGGCAACAATCGGAATTGCATTTAGTTCTGCTAGACGTGCATATGCCACGCCTGTCTGGTTTGGATGCGCTCGAGCAGATTCGCAGGCTGGTTGAAGGCACGCTGCCTTGCATCATCATGACCGCCAACTTGGACGATCGCATCAAGCAACGAGCCGCTGAGCTACAAACGCATTCGCTGCTTTCAAAGCCCTTCACACTCCGCGACATTACCGGCACCGTCGAAGATCTCATGTTCCGATCGTACGGCTGGAGCATGTGATCCGAGCCAGCTCGATGCGTGAAATTCAACTTAACAGCCTATCTGAAACTCAACGATTTGCTCGCGCTTTAGCCGCCGCAGTAGAATTGCCAATGGTAGTAGCGCTGAGTGGTACGCTGGGTGCCGGCAAGACTCAATTAGTTCGATTCGTCGCACAATCGCTGGGGGTCGCCGCCGAGGAGGTTACCAGTCCAACATATGTTCTTTTGCAGCGTTACATTGGTCGGCACCTAATCTATCATTTCGATTTTTATCGGCTCGAATCAGCCGCCCAAGTTTGGGATTTAGGTATCGATGAATTGCTCGAACAGTCGGCGTTAATATTCGTCGAGTGGGCTGAAAAGTTTCCTGAATGTCTCCCCACCGACCGACTTCAAATACAACTCGAACCGGTTGAATCTTCCACTGAGCAATCTCGGCTTGCGAGCCTAAGTGCTACAGGCCCGCGCGCCGCAACACTGCTTTCAGGTTTATGTGAATCGCTGCGAACTTGATTCAGTTCAGAGGATGTTCACCGTTTTGTTAACCGGTAAGCTGGTCCCGCCTACGCCGTCGGTCAACGTCACGCGAACTGTCCTAGCCAATACGGATTGACTGGAAGTATTGCTGAAGGCAATGGCGCGCAAGAGCGATTGAACTCGATCGGCCGTTGCTGCCGTGTTCAAGCTGACAACTAGCGCCGATCCATTAGAACCGCCCGCATAGGTACCGATCGCAACGCCTCCCACTAACACAGTTTGTCCACTGATTGAGACTTGGAAGGCACCACTGCCGCCTGCAAGAATGGAGATCACGTCGCTGAGCTGTCTATTGACCGATACTGACACGGTCAATTTTCCAGCATTGAAATTCGTAGCGTCTACGTCCGAGACCGTGGCGTCGATATCCAGTAGTAGTGGGATGCCGCCTCGCGTGTAACTGATGGCAGTGTCAAACGCTCCCACTACCGGCGCATCGTTGACGGCTAGGACGTTCACTGTTTTAGTGACTGGAGCACTTGTTCCACCGTCGCCATCATTCAGGGTGACCTGCACTGTTCGCGGCAAAACTGACGGATTCTCCGATGAACTGCTGAAGGCGATTGCGCGAAGGAGTGTCTGGACGAGGCCGGGAGTCGCCGATACGTTGAGCAATACCACCAACGGGGCATTATTCGTGCCGCCGGAGAATGACCCTATCACCGTGCCTCCTACCGACACTTGATTCGCGTTGATCGCTACCGCATTAGCCCCAATTCCACGAGGCTTGATCGAGATGATATCCGTCGCTTGACCGTTGGCTGCGAGCTGCACGGTCAATTGGCCCGTATCGAAGTTGGCAGAATCGACATCCGCAATAGTCGCGTCGATGTCCAGCAACAATGGGATACCGTTCTCAGTGTAAGTAATCGCCGTGTCGAATGCTCTAATTATGGGAATGTCAATTACCGCTACAACGTTCACTGTTTTCGATACCGCGATGCTCGTTCCACCATCACCGTCGGTTAGAATGACACGCACGGTGCGTGGCAGTTGGGACGGATTTTCAGAGGTACTTCTAAAGGCGATGGCTCTCAACAGCGTCTGAGTCCGAAGCGGCGTTGCAGCATCGTTCAACGTGACAACCAACGCGGCATTGTTGGTTCCACCGGCAAATGTTCCCATCAGGACGCCTCCGACAGCCACTTGAGAACCAGTGGTCGAAACACTAGTGGCCCCCACTCCTCCAGTGACTATCGAAATAACATCGGTAACCTGACGATTCGCAGTCAGAGTGATCGTTAGCTTGCCTGTGTCAAAATTCGGTGAATCGACGTCTGAAACTGTGGCATTGGTATCCAGCCGAAGGGCGCTTCCATTTTCCGTGTACGTGATGGCCGTATCGAAAGCACCGATCACAGGTCTTAGGTTGACTCGCTTGATCACGGCGATGGATGCATTTGCAGACGTCGCGCTCAGCGATCGCGCAGCAAGCAGTGATGGCAAAATGTCCGTCCCTTCGAGCAACTCGTCGGCGGTGTCCCAAGCGCTAAAGACGAGATCGTTTGCCGTACCGAAGTACCCTGTGTTGGGTTGAAAGCGAACGCGTGTATTACTGTCGGCGGCTAGCAATAACAGTTTGCCTGCCGTCAGTTTGGGAACTACCGCTAAGAAATTCACACCATCGAGTGCGTATTGCCAGGTACCCGCTGAGGATGTGGCTTGTCGAACTGCGATACCTTGCGATGGGCCGTCAGGATCAGTCACCTGACCTTGCAACAATTGTGATATCAAGGTGCCCGGGTTGGAAGCATCGGGTTCGTTCTGCAATATCGATGTCAGCGGGTTGGCGCCCAGCAGGGTTGGAGCGACATTGGCTATGACATTGAACGTACGCACATAGTTGCCACCTGCTACGCCTACACTTGCTCCATCGAGCCGATTACCAGAAAGATCATGAATCGCCGCATCAACACCTGCGAATACCGTGACACGGTACGCGCCTACGGGTAGGGAACCTCCTGGTAGCGGGCCCGTTGCTGCCGCGGCGGTTAGCACAACGGTATTCTGCCCCGCTGAGTAGCTTGGTTGAAGTACATACAGAATATCGTCCGAATCGTTAAATAGTCCGTTGGCTCCAGCTCCTCGCAATTCATAGGCTGCAGGTGAACGAGCATCGATTGGGTTGATCTCTTCGCTGAATATCAGCCGAATTTCGCCGACAGGCGCGGCGACGACTCCGTTCGCTTGAATGGATGTTGGATTTGAAGAGACTACCTGCGGTGGTATTGCATCGCCGCTATCGCCGCGAAACTCGTAGGCACCCATATCGGTGATACCCGGTATTGTGCTGAACTGCGTAGGGGGCGCACTCGCAAGCGATACAGCGCCGTCATAGCCGCTGACCAATTCATATTGACGAGTATTGCCACGCGAGATTCCCACCGTGGGTGTCAGCCCAAGGTTGGAGTCGCCATAGTCGAACTGGACTCTACCATCTGCAAACAGCGTTGCGGAGAAGCTAGCTTTACCGCTATTGGCTTTGTTAGTGGCATCCCAACGAACGGTCGCTTGACCGATGGTGCTTGTGTCGATGTAAATGTTGTCGGTCGCGCCGGTGGTGGTGAGATCGTCCCAGAGTGGCGCAACTCGCGGATATGCTGCCAACTTCTCGGTGCTATTGGCGCCTTCGTAGGCGAGAACGTTGTTGCCGAACTGAATGAAGCCGTTCGAAGATACATAGGCCGTTGCATAACTTGTGCCATACAGCGAGAAGGCAAACGGTAATGTCCAGGTCCAAAAGTTGTCATCTGACTTCCAGTTTTGTGCGACGCCACCCGTCAGGTTGAGACTAGCAGCGTTTCCTAATGTGTAGCGAGGTCCACCAAAGTTCACTGTGGCTGGATCATCGAGTCGGTTGAAGCCTTCGATGTCAATGACGGCCGCGTCCCAAGAGTGTCCACGATCAGTCGATAGCGAGTTCTTGTTGCGATAGAAGTTATCATCAAGCCCACCGTCGATGCCACCGTTGGCATTTGCCACGAAGCCGAGCACATTGTCCGCCCCATCGATGTCGACAAAACTTGGATTGCCCTCGACGCTATTCAAATCGACCGCAGATGCCGCCTTCCAATCAGCCAGCAAATTTCGCGGCGCGCCATTCCAGTAACCTACATAGGCGTTAGGATCTGCTCCTTGAAAGAAATTATTGTAGTCGCTGGTTAGGCCAACTTGGCTGTTGTTGTCGACGTACAGTCCATATCCTGCCAGCACCCACACAATGTTGTTGAGGATGCGATTGTTGCGAGCCGAGCCCTCAACCCGAATACCATCGCCGACCGGTTGATAGACAGTATTATTGAGATACTGGGCCGCTAGACCATTGCTTGAGTTTTGGATCAACAATCCGCGGTTCGCGTTGGAGTAAACAAGGTTACTTGCCACGGTTCCATTAAACGATGAAATCGCTTGCACGCCAATTGAATTGGAGTAGATGTAATTCCCAAAAACTTGAGCGTTTCCATCTGCGGTGACGGCGGCATTGCGATTACCAAACAGCCGGTTGGTATGGATGCTTGATGGCAGTACGGAATTGGAGGATGTCGTGACGATTCCTTTAAAGTTGCCATATACTTCATTGCCGAACGCTTGCGTGCCGTTGTACGCATAGAACCCAACATCGTTATCACCCACTTGTCCAAAAATCCGATTATTGTTCACTATGATCGAACCCGCGGAGCTATTGCCACTATCGGCATAAAGCCCATATTCGGTATTGTCGTGAATTCTGTTATCACGGATTAGCAGCGGTTGTGAGCCTGCCACTAGGCCAAAGGATGCTGAGATGCCATAGCGATTACCGTGAATGTCGTTGCCGCTTATGAGCGTCTGTGATCTTGGACCAAAAATTCCGTAGCTAACATGATCGTAGATCTCGTTGTTTAAGATTTGATACCCAACACTTATCGTGCTATAATTGAAGAAGATACCAAACGATTGGTCGTCTGCGGTCGAGCCGCCCGGTAGCCCGTAGATCTTATTATTTTCCAAGGTCCACGAATCATTGCCGCTGCCGATCCATAGGCCTGAATAGGAGTTGCCATACAGTTGACTATTGCGAACTGTCAGGCCATCGGCATCAGAGTTTTCACCTGCAAATAATCCAACCTCGCCTCCGCTTATTCGCAATGCGTCGATGACGACCCCATCGGCATTCTGAAGCTCGATCGAGTAGTTGGCAGGGTAGGTATTACCCCGATCAATAATACTTGGCGTATTGGTCAACCCTTGCAGCGTCACGCCGTTATCCTGGGCCGTAATCACAATGTTGCGGTAGGTTCGATAGGTTCCCGCAGCCAGATTAACGATATCGCCTGGATCGAGATCGTATGCATTGATCAATCCAGAGATCGATCGCATTGGCTCGCTGGATAGCTTTCCTGAGTTGTGGTTATCACCGCTCGGGCTGACATAATAGTTTGGGCCACTTCCGGCAATCGAGAAAGTCGCATCGCTCGTCGCGAACAAGCTGCTAAAGCTTGTACTGCGTGCCCGAACTCGGTAGTTGTTGCCGATGGGTGTAGTCGCGGGTACTAGCCAGTCAAAACTACCATTGCCCCAGCGGTCTACTGCCAAGTCGGTTGTGATGGGGCTCCAGCTTGTGCCGTCATCGCCAGATACGTCGAGCGCAACTCTGGGCAAACTAGTGCCCTGCGGCGTATTTGCAAAAATCTCGATCGCCGACAGCAGCGCGCTCAAACCGCCAACATTCGCAAGTTCTATCGATAGGCCGGTACCACCAGATGCACTCAGGCCAGAGAATGTTTCTGCAATTGCCTTACGAACATCGCCAGCCGCCAATCGAATGTCATACCCCGCTCGAACGGTTGCTCCGTTGACGCGAATATCGAAGACTCGCTGATTTATTGAGGCTGACGGCTCTACGAAGTGAAGTCGAACGCTGTAATTTCCATCTGGGACTTGGACCGAGAGAGCCAGTTTGCTGCCGACGCCGCCGTTTGCATAGGCATAGCTGTGATAGAGCTCCTCTGGAATTGGGTTAATCACAGCCGATCGATCGATTGTCAATCCACGCATTTCGTAAACGTTGCTATCCACGTAACCCATACTTAGATAGGGAGACGCTGCTGCCCACAAGCCAGAGGCTGGGCCGCCGTTGAGCAATGCGATCGGCTGCGAAGTTCTTTGCCCGGCTGAATGAAACGTGATCGGAATCTTCTGACCTTGTTCCACCTTCTCTAATCCGTGCGGCGAGAGAATCTGAACAAGCTGCGAGAGACTGACGCTAGCCAGCGTTGAATTGCCGTAGGCGCCGACGTTAACGCGCGCCCCATTAGGCATGGGTTCAAGAAAGTAAAGGTCGTTTGGGTCACCTGCGTCAAGAGTCGGAGAATTCAACTGTAAGGCGAAGTTATCGTCCGCACCGAAATCTTCAAGCACAAAGGTGTTGGTTGCTCCCAAATAGTCACTTGGGATGATCTGTTTGGTGATCGCTGCACTGCTCCAACTCAGCCGCACTCCTGCCGTTCCAGTTGTCTCACGCATTTCGACTTTGATAGCGTGCATACCTGGGGTTGCAAACGTCGTCGTATAAGTCCGTTCAGCGAAGCCTACATAAGACCATTGGTCGATGACGGGCGTCGTGCTATCGTCAAAGTAAAGTCGCACGCCATCGTCGGCTTGTGTATAGAACGAGTAGGTGCCTGCAGACGGAACATAGAGGTAACCATTCCAGCGTACGCTGAAATTGTCGCTATTGAGTCCCACCCCGGGAGATCCACTGTTCCAATTAAAGTTAATGGCCTCATCCAGTCTTGTCAGCGCAGCTGGACCAGTGAGATCGGCGGTGTTGTAGTAGCTGGCAGGCAACCCGCCACCGCGACCGAAGCCTAGGCGACCGTCCGCGCCGCTCAGTCCTGCGAATTTAGGATCGCCAAAGCTGCTATGTTCGTCCATGCCAACTTCGTAGAACCAATCTGAACGGTCCGTGAAGTCGTGATTCTCCCACAGTGCGATCTTGCCATTGCCTGTTGTATAGATCGTGTTGTAGTCACTGCGAAACCCGCGACCAGCATCAGGAGAAATTGAAATCGCGTAGCCTGCGTAGTCACCACTGACCTGCAAGATATTGTTTTTAACCAATACGTTCTGCGAGCGACCATCATTGAGCTGAATAGCATTGCCCGTTTTTTGAATAATCGTGTTATTGACGATCGTCGGAATGCCGCCGTAGTAACCTGTCCCGCTAACCAGCACGCCATAAGTCGAGTTGTTATACAGGATGTTGTTGCTGACCACACCCGAATATCCCAAGTCGGTCTGGACTCCAATGCCATTGTCGTAAATCCGATTGTTACGGTTGGTGGCGTTGGATGACAGATACAGTCCCACGCCGGTGTTATGGAAGACGCGGTTGTCCTCGACGACCGCAAGGTAACTCGCACTAATGCCTGTCGTTCCGTCGCGCACTACGTTGTTTCGAAATTCGCCGCTGCCTGCCAAGCCTGTGCCAGCACCTGAGATTTGGTTACCGGTAACCAGCGTATTCACGCTCGCCGAGATGGCTGTCTCGCGCACATTAGTGTAGATATTGTTCTGAACTGTGGTGCGATCAGCGAATATCGATGAATAGTTGTTCACACCGAGACCATTGCGAACATTGATAAAGATGTTGTTCGTAATCGAGGACCGGGCACCGCGGACTGTGCCCGATTCGTAGAATCCGCCCGTAAAGCGATTGGTGCTGATGACGGCGTCGGTGCCAAATAGCCCCATTCCATAGTTACTCGACGTGCTATCGAAGGTATTCCCAAGAAAACTGGATGAATCGTTGGACGAATCGAGAAAGACTCCAAACTGCTGGTTGCCAGCAATCAGGCTATGGCTGATGGTAAGGTTGTCGCTGTCCGAAGTGGTGCCTGCACTAACGCCGTTATATCCGCCCCGAATCGTCAACCCGTCCAATGTAACGCCGTCAGCGTTCTGTAAATCGATCACGTTAAAGGCTAAGTTGTTGCGATCGAGCGTTACCTGCGGAGGCGAATTTAATGCCGGCGTCGGGCCTTCGATGCGGACTCCGGCATGCCGCGAGGTGAGCACTGCGGTCTTGATCAACCGGTAATTGCCCGAGTCGACGTGAATCACGTCGCCGGAACTAAAGGAGTAGGCAGCCAACAGCGCTTGGAGCGATGCGATCGGTTGGTCTGCACTCTTGCCACTGTTGGTATTGTTGCCCAGGGCGGTAGTGAAGACGTCGTCGACTGCCGAGTTATCGTTTAGAAAAAAATCGCGACCAGAGTTTGTTACTAAGAATGGACTATCCGAGCGATCTGTAATCAGTCCCGTAGATCCCGTGCTTCGAGCGCGAATCTGATAATTGTTTCCCAAAGCAAAATTCTCCGGGATTGTCCAGCTAAAGCTGCCTTTTCCCCAGCGATCAACAGGAACATTGCTGGCTCCAGACATGCCCAACCATGAGACACCATCGCTTGAAATATCCAGCGAGACTTGCGGATCAGTGATTCCTTGGGGAGTATTTACGAAGACTTCGATGGCCGAAATTACTGCTCCGCCACCGAGTTTGTTAATCAGATCCACAGATAGTCCGCCACCACCGCTGACCGTGACATCGCTAAACTCCTCGGTCTTGGCGATGTAGCGTCCACCTGACGCGGCAAAAACATCGTAGTTGCTTCTAACTGTAGTACCGCCCAGATTGATATCGAACTTGCGTTGATTCGCAGCGTTGTAGTCCATCTCCACAAAGTGTAGTCGCAATGCATAGGTCCCATCCACTAGCGGCAATCTCAATGAAAGCGGTGCATTCGCTGCCCCGCTGCCATAGAAATAGGATTGATAAACCGATTGCGGCGCGGGATCGACCAGGCCAGCCAGCGACACCGAGTTGGTGAACTGATAGGGACTTCCAACCGTCAAATAGGGACTCGCCGATTGCCACGCATCGACCGTCGGACTTCCGGCGTTCAGAAGCATGACTGGTTGCGCTGTCTTGATTCCACTACTGCGGAAATTGATCGATACGGCTTGGCCTCGCTCGAATTTCTCTAGACCATTCGGCGACAGAATTTGTACCAACTGCGATAGGCTGGTATTGGCTAGCGAAGTGTTGCCATAGGCGCCGATGTTGATGCGGCCGCCATTGGGGGTTGGCTCGCGGAAGTAGGCGTCGTTCGGGTCGCCGCCATCAATCGTGTTCGAAGTCACCTGCGAAGCGAAGTTGTCGTCGTCTCCAAAATCGTTAAGTGTAAACGTGTTGGAGGCATCCAAATAGTCACTCGGGATGATTTGCTTGGTGATGGCTGCACTGCTCCAACTCAACTTGATGCCAGCGTCTCCCGTCGTCTCGTGCATCTCTACTTTGATTGCATGCATGCCAGCGGCAGCGAAGGTCGTCGTGTAAGATCGTTCACCAAAACCTACGTAATTCCATTGGTCGATCACCGGTGTAGCGCCATTATCCAGGTACAACCGCACTCCGTCGTCCGCCTGCGTATAGAACGTGTAAGAGCCGGCTGCGGGCACATACACGAAACCGTCCCAGCGAATGCTGAAGTTGTCCGCGTTGACGCCTGCAATCGGAGCACCGCTGCTCCAAAGAAAGTTAATTGTCGGATCGAGCCTTCGCTGTGCTACCGGCCCGGTAAGGTCACTGGTGTTGTAGAAAGTCGCTGGCAGGCCGATTCCGCGGTCGTATCCCAAACGTCCATCGGCGCCCGCTAATCCCACGAACTGAGGATCTCCAAAACGGCTATGCTCGTCCAATCCAACTTCGTAGAACCAGTCAGCATTGTCGGTAAACTCACGATTCTCCCATAACCCGATTTTGCCACTGCCCGTCTTGTAGATCACGTTGTAATCGCTGCGGAAACCACGCCCCGAGTCGGAATTTACCGCAATCGCATAGCCTGCGAATTCACCAGCGACCTGCAGAATGTTGTTCTTAACCAGCACATTCTGAGCGCGACTATCGCTGACTTGAACGGCATTGCCTGTCTTCTGAATGATGGTGTTGTTGGTAATTGTCGGCGTACCACCATAATATCCTGTGCCACTAACCAACACGCCATAGCCAGAATTGTCATAGATAAGGTTGTTATTAACCGTGCCTGTGTAGCCCAGATCGGTCTGAACTCCGATCAAATTGTCGTAGATGCGATTGTTTCGATTAGTTGCATTGGCTGACAAATATAGGCCTACTCCGGTGTTATGGAACACGCGATTATCTTCAACCACGGCGGAATAGCCCGCGCTGATCCCTGTCGCCCCATCACGGACGGTGTTGTTGCGAAATTCTCCGCCTCCCGAAAGTCCCGTACCGGCGCCCGTAATCTGATTGCCGAACACCAACGTGTTACTAGAAACGCCAATGGCTACTTCTCTAACATTGGTGTAGTTATTGTTTCGCACCGTGATACGATCGGCCGGAGCCGCTGAAAAATTATTGACATTGATGCCGGTCCGCACATTGGTGAATATGTTGTCGCTTACCGATGAACGGGCTCCACGAATCGTACCCGATTCGTAGAATCCGCCGGTGAAGCGATTAGTGCTAATGATGGCGTCTGTTCCAAACAGCCACATCCCGTAGTTAGTTGTCGTGCTATCGAAAGAATTACTTTGCAAACGTGCGAAGTCATTCGACGTGTCGAGGTATACTCCAAAATGCTGGTTGCCTACAATCAAACTGTTGCTGATCGTGAGATTGTCGCTGTCCGAAGTCGTGTTTGCATTGACTCCGATGTATCCACCTCGAATCGTTAAGTGATCCAACGTCACGCCGTCCGCGTTTTGCAATTCAATTGCATTTTGATTCAGATTGCCTCGGTCAATTACCGCCGCGCGGTCAGGGAAAGCCGGACTACTGTATCCCACAATTCGAATTCCATTCGCGGCGGAGTTCAATATCAGAGTGGTCGAGAGATTATAGGTCCCTGCATCAACATAAATCGTATCTCCGGGTTTCAACACATAACTATTTAGCACTCCGCTGATTGAAGCTTTAGGGCTACTCGCCGTTAGCCCGCTGTTGGTGGAATCGTTACCGATCGCTGTCGTAAGATCACCAGCTTGGAACGCTCCATCGTTGACGTAGTAGGAATTGATCGGCGCGGTAACTTGGAACGACGAACCGCTCAGGTCGAATACTGTCGGAAAATCGTTGCGGGTTATGCGTATGCGATACTCTCCCGGTATTAAATCCGCCGGGACTGTCCAGTTGAAGTTGCCGGTGGCCGACGCAGCAGTTGCAATGGTTAGTATCGGCGTGAGGGTGTCACTGCCCACGAGTTCGATCGTGAATGTGCCGCCGACAACGGTGTCGTACTTGCTTCGCCAGCGGATCGAAAACGTCTGTCCCTGTGGCCAGACTTCGCCACCATCCGGAGTGATAACCGTCACATATCGGGCTGGGCTAATGGAAGCTTGTAGGGTGCCACCGTAGGCTCCGATGTTGATGAAACCTCCGTTTGGCAGCGGTTCTAACGCGAATGAATCGTTAGCGTCCCCCCGATCAATCAGCGGCGATGTCATTGCATCGATCGTCGGATTGCCTGCGAAAGCCAACTCCATTGGCGCACCGGTTCCGCTGCCTGCTGTAACCGGTGCAAGGGCCACGCCATGGTAGCTGCCATACTGGCTAAGTAGGTGGAAGTCATCATCACGCCCATCAACAGTACGAGAGACGTAACCGAGCAGGTTATCAGCCCCATCCAAATCGACGAAACGAGGATCTACACTTAAACTGTTAGCATCGGTAAACGCGGTAGTACGCCAAGCCGCGAGCGTTGGACGCGAAACGTTTTGCCAGAGTGCGACTTGTCCGTTTCCGGTCACGTAAAAATCGTTGTAGTCGCTTTGGAAACCGGTCTGCGAGTCCGGTGCAACGTAGAGGCCATAGCCGGATGAAACCCACAGCAGGTTGTTTCTCAAGCGGAGATTCTTGGAATTCGACAACGCTCGAATCGCATCACCTGTGGGTTGAACAAAAGTATTGTTGACCAACGTTGTCGCGCCGCCATAATAGCTAGCTGTACTAACGTAAAATCCAAATAGTGAATTCGCGTAAATAATATTGTCGGTCAGCGTACCATTGAATGCAAAGTTCCCGCGCACTCCCGTCCCATTCGAGTAGATGACGTTGTGGGTGATGCTCACATCTCCATCTGCCGCAATTCCCGCATCGGAATTGTGATAAATACGGTTTTCAGTCAACGCACCGCCAATGCTATAGACACCCTGCGAGTTGTCAAACACTACGTTCCTTGAACCTGTTGCTCCGTTGACTAAGTAGATTCCAATGCCGTGGTTATAGACCGTATTGCCAGCGACACTCACATTTCCACTGGCATAAATGCCTTGGGGAGAATTGTCATGGATCACGTTGCCGCGTCCCAAAGAAATGGTCGCATTGCCAATGACCAGCGGCGAACCTCCCAGAGTATTCGATGCAAAGACGCCAAAGCTACCATTGCCTGAGTTATTGAAGACGCTGTTGCCTTCGATGGCGGTCGCACCCGTATCCACCAATTGCAGCCCGTGACCAAGATTGTTTGACGCAACACTGTCCGTCAAACTAGCAACTAAACCGTTAATGTAGATTCCCACGCCAGAGTTTTGATCGGAGCGCAGGTGGTCCAAGCCAAGCGCCGTTGAACCGGTATCGATGCGAAAACCGCCACTAGAATTTGCGACGGCGCTTACATAGCTGGCTGAAAGGTTTGTGCTTTGGTTATGCACAAACAACCCTAATGTCCCACCGGTGAGCGTCATGTTGCGTAGCGTCATAAAGTCCGCGTTGTTCAAATCGACAATGGGCGCGACGGTAAACGGATTGGCATGCCGCAGAGTTGTCGAGCCGGTAGTGCTGCCTTGCATGACGAAGCCCTCATCATCGCCAGTTCCCAATATGTTTGAGATCAACAAGGGATTCAGCAAGGCGTAGTCTCCTGTATCGATCGATAGCGTTTGATTGGCGCCTAGCGAGTAGATTCGCGTCACGTTGTTGGGATAGGGCTTTGGCGCAGTCGCAAGCTTGCCCGTGTTTCGATTGTTACCGATCGCAGAGGTAAACTGATCACCTACAACGAATGCGTCGTTGACAAAAAATGTATTGGTGTTTTCAGGTGTTGCAAATGTTTCGCTGCTGCGATCAAAAACAGTTCGATTAGTGGCTAGCGAGATTTGAATTCGCAGTCCCTTGGTCCCAAAGTCAACTCCACTATTGCCCGCGATCCACGTGTACGCGCCGTTGTCAGGCGTGCCTGTGGTGATGCTGGTTACCAACACGGGGCCAGCGGGAGTGTCTTGCATCAGGTCGATCGCGACCAGCGAGTTCACGGTATTGCCAAAGCTGTCCCAGCGAATATCGATCGATTTGTTACGCTCCCAATCACGGTACAGATCCGGCGAAACCAGACGCAAGTGGGCTGGCATGTCGCTTTCGGCGGCTGTGTTGCCGCGATCTCCGACGTCAACACCGCTTGCTAGCGGAGCAAGTTCCAGGAATGCGTTGTCAAGATATACGTCATTCGACGTGCCGCTTTGGCGAATAGCATCATAGCGGAACACGATTCGTCTAGCTCCTGCAGGCAATGCTATGCTTTCGCCTATCAGTTCCCAGCGCTCAATCATGTTCGATGCTTGGATAACTATCGGGCTACCGATCGCTACACTTGCATCATTAAGAATCGTCACCGTCAACGCTCCGCGATCCACTGGTGCTTCAGCAGCGGAGCGAGCACGCACTCCGAACGTCGTTCGATACGCACGAGCGTCGATGGCAGCAGGCAAATACCCGGCGGCGATTAAGTCTACTGTTTGCGTCAGCGTCGTTGTTGGGTTTGAATCCGCGGCAAAATAATTCGCTCCATCAAAAGGGCCAGGGCTAGCGGTCTTGGTCGTACCACTCGGCGAAACTGACCAGCCGTTCAAGCCAGCTTCAAAGCTCGGATTCGAAAGCAGATTTACCGTGCCGACCGGGAGACCTTGATCGGTGCGGAGATCTCCAGCATCCACGCTAGGACTGGTCCGTCGTTGCCTTGCCGTTAAATCAAAGACACGGAAGTCGCCTAACGAACGGCTGACAAAACTGGGACGCGCTGCTAGTGGATCTACCACGGTGGTACCGATGGAATTTAGGTCGAACGCGTAAACATCCTCTTGCCAATCAAGGATGTCAGCAAAATCCCGTGTCCAATAGACCAGCTTGCCTGTCCCGCTGGAATTCAACGTATTGTAATCGCTCGCAAATCCCTTCGTGCTGGCGTTGTCGACATAGATGTCATAGCCTGCATCGGTTGAAAGGACATTACTTCTCAATTCAATCTCGCGCGAGCCAGCCGTGACGCGAACGTTATCTCCTGCGATGGTGACGAAGGTGTTGTTTATTAGTCGCACATCCGACAAATTGGCGATGCTCGCGCCAACTGCGTTGTCATCAAACACATTGTGGGCAACCAGTTGGCCAGAACGTGGCTTGGTGCCAACAGCATTGCGACTGATTCGATTGAATGTCACTGGGCCGACAATATCGACGCCCACCGCATTGCGAGCGATCAAGTTGGCATGGTCGTAATTGAGTGGGGAAACCGAACCAGTCCCGATGATACCGGATGTGTTGGCAAAAATGCGTTGATTTTGGATCACCGCGGCGCGCAACTCCACGCCAGTGGCATTGCGATCTATCTGATTGGACAGCGTTGAGCCAAAATAGCCCAAGCCGCCGCTGGTCGAATTGACGATGGTGACAATTCCGACCGTGCCATCATGGATGCGGTTGTTATCCAGCAATGCTGGAACTCCGTAGTACACGCCGGTGTTCGCACTAGCCACCTCGTTGCCCGTAATCAGTCCCGAAAAATTGGCAATCAAGTTGATTCCAACAAAAGCTTGGTTTACCCGGTTATTGCTTATTCGGCCGTCGCCAACCGCTTCGATCGATAGTCCCTGCGTCGCTCCGAAGATGCGATTTGAACGAATGACCGCCGCTGATGTCGCTGTTGCAGCAGTGTTATTTCCGATCACAGCGATACCTCGCTGGCCACCTCGAATCGTATTCGCTCGAATTACGGGCGCTGTTGTATTGCCGACGAGGGCAATTCCTGTGGCGTTAGGAAAAATCTTGTTTCGCGATACGAGCCCTGCCGAACCACCGGCGAGAGTAACACCATCCCCCAAAATATCATTACTCACGATCGTCGTAGTAACCGCTTGACCGACACGAACTCCGCCGGCTAGTGTTAGACGAGTAAGCGTGAGGTTGTTGGTGGAGTTAACGTAAAGCGACCCGTTGATCGTGGCCGGCTCACCAGCCGAACCAAGCACAAGCACACCGCTTGCAGCCAAGCCGCCAAGCTGCCCGCCATCATACGAGCCCGCTTCAACGAAAATCACATCGCCCGGATTCAATGGTCGCGCGGGATCTTCAAGCACGCCCCTCAGGGAGCGTTTGGGACTATTGCGAGTCAGCCCATCGCGAGCGTCGTTCCCAGGTGCCGCCACGAGAGTGTTGGCTGCCACTGCACTTCGATCAAGGTCTGCGTCGTTGATGTAGTGTATCGTAGCAACATCGAATGTGTTGCCTCGCAAATAAACTTCAAACTTTCCAGAAGCCAAATCAGCCCACACAACAAATGGATGCCCTGCTGAATCCAGAGAACTGGCTGGCGAGCGAGGGATGAGAATTTCGCTGCCGAGCCCCCTGCCGCTTGCGTCGCCCGGCAATTCTTCGACGAATTCCGTACCATTCCAAACCTTGCTATAGATAGCTGTCGAGTTGCCAACCCGAGCGGCCGCGCGATCGTCGAGCCATATGAGCAGCAGCTTCGATCCACCCTCTGCCAACTGGGGCGAAGTCGCGCTGCCACTCGTCGCCGAGACGCCGCCTCCGCTGCGCGAATTCGTTCCTGCAGCCACCCACTGATTAGCAACCACTTTGACTGCGTAGATTTCATTGCGCCCGCTTGTGTTATCTTGCCATGCCGCATTTAACGAGCCATTCGAGTAGGCGAGTGAAACGGCGGATGCCGATCCAGTCGTGTTGCTAAGTCCATTACCTGTCGTCGATCCTCCGATTGCCGCCCATGCCGCTCCAGAAAATTCCCTCGCATAGATCTGCGTGCGAGCGCTGATAGTTTGAGTCCAACCCACGGCAACGCGAGTGCCATCGCTTGCGATGGATAACTCACGAACGCTGGTTGCCGACAACGAGACGCCCGTAGCGCTGCTTGCACCCGTTCCCAATGGAACCCACGCACCGCTTTCAAAGCGTTTCGCATAGACATTGATCACGCCACCCGTCGCATCCAACCATGCCACGACTGGACCAGTCGAAGTCATCGCGATTTTGGCTGATGAAGCGAGGCCTGTGGCGCTGATACCACCTGTCCCCAGTGAAGTGTCCAAGGCCACCCAAGCCCCAGTGCCGGCATTGGCAAGTGAATCGTAGCGTGCAACAAAGACGTCAGTATTGGCGCCGACCGACTGCGTCCAACTAACGATTGGCAAGCCGCCTGCGTCCAGCGTGATTGAAGGGCGACTGGCGGCACCTCCTGTGGGCACGAGCATCCCACTGATTCCAGAAGCTGAGGCTGAGCCTGCAAGCTCCTGCCAACCCACAGAGTTGTTCAGCGCGACGAAGACTTGCGGAGTTCCCGTGCGCGCATCAATCCAAGCCACGAAACGACCTGCAGAACCAACAGCGATCACCGGATCGCTCGCCGCGCCAGGCGAGTTGCTGACTCCACCACCCGAGGCGGAACCGGAGTACTCGCTCCAGCGACCGCGACCCGCTGTGGCTGGTCCCTCGTCAGCATTGTTCGGCAGAGTTGCGTTAAGCCCCTGCAAGACGGGCGGCCAATTCTGCGGCTGTGCAATCAGCGGCTCGGCTGGCACTGCAGATGGTCGCAGTCCAATCGCAGGCGTATTGTTTTTTAATGCCCCGGCGCCACCACCGGTCAACGTGTTCGCGCCTGCCTCGCCGAACATCTGATCATTGCCTAGCCCGCCCACTATGGCATCACTGCCTGCGCCTGGTTCACTTCCGAGTGTACCAAAGTCACCGTAGAGGAAATTCACTGCCGAATCATCCCCCACGCCCGCCAAGTTGAAAGCATAGATCGTGTCGCTACCAGCACCACCGACGATGATATCAGCGCCCGCATCACCCGAGAGAATATCATTGCTCGCTCCGCCATCGATGATGTCGTCGCCACTGCCACCCACGACGTTGTCGATACCGCCTCGGGCGTAGATGCGATCGCGATCTGCGCCGCCATCGATGGCATCGGCACCATCGCTGCCATAGATTAAATCATCTCCCGCGCCGCCTACTATGGTGGCTCGTGCTGATGCTGTGGCTACGATGACGTCATTGCCGCTGCCACCGTTGAATGCATCCGTACCAGGTCCACCATCCAAGTAGTCGTCACCCGAGCCACCATTGAGCGTATCGTTTCCACTACCGCCGTAGATCCACACATTGCCGCTATACGCAGTCGCGTTGAATGTGTTCGCCTTTGCACCTCCCGCTAGCGTTACGCGTTGAATTTGATTGAGCGCAAAACTACCGCCACTTGCCTTAGTAAGACTTGTATCAGACAACACAAAGTTCGTATCGTTTACACTTTGGACGCGGTCCAGGCCAGTACCGCCAGATAGCGTCGCCGTCCCCGTCCATAGCGACACGTCAAACGAATTGTCCAAGCTAATTCCAGCGATAATCGCGCGAGTAATGTTCTCCAGAGCGAAGCTTCCGCCGAGCGTGGTTTTCAAGTTTCCATTGGCGAGCGTCACGTCTGCATCGACGACTACTTTAATGGCATCATTACCAGCCGATGATCCAACGAGAGTTGCCGGACCGGTGTAATTACTCACATCGAACGCGAATCCGCCTGTCAACGAGCTATCGACGAGACGAATCCGTTCAACACTGGTGAATGTGTGGGTTCCGCGTCCTAGCAGCGTTGTATCGGTCAGTGTTTGATTCGCGGCCACGGTTTGCTCCAGCAAATCATCGCCCGCTTCGCCATAGATGGACTCAACTCCATCGCCCGCGCGTAGGAAGTCATCGCCGTTGCCGCCTCGCAGGGTCTGTGTACCCGTACCACCATAAATCCAGTCGCTCATCGGGCCGCCGTCAACGAGTGCACTTCCAACCCCAGCATAAATGGTGTCGACCCCGGATTCGCCAAAGAGATTGTCGGTCCCTGTTCCGGCGTAAGTCCCATCATACCCAGGAGGCGTTTGGGACGGCCAATTCACTGGACGCGTTAAACCACTGCTACCATAGATCGTGTCATTGCCCAGTCCGCCATACAATTTATTGAAACCAGAGTCCGCGTATAGCGTGTCATCACCCTCATATCCATAGGCGATATCAGTTCCCGAATCGGCGTGAATCAAGTCAGCGAGGTTTCCGCCATAAAGCAAGTCATCATCGGGGCCACCGTGGATCTCATTGGGACCATCGATTCCGCCATAAACCTTATCGTTGCCGCCGTTGGCAAAGACAAGATTATTCCCTGCAGCGCCCGCCGGCGCATCTGGGAACACGGCATAAATTTCGTCTGGACCGTTACTACCGTAGATTGAATTGTTGCCACGGCCACCTTCGATGTAAACGCCATGAGTACCTTCACCAGTGATGGTGTCGTTACCGTCGCCACCGAAAAGAATATCAGCACCGCCACCGCCGAAAATCTGATCGTTGCCATTACCAGCGTCGATGGTATCGGCGTCCAATCCTCCTTGAATAATATCGTTACCATCATCGCCATCAAGGAAGTTTAAACCTCCTTGCGCGGTCAAGCGATCATCGCCTGGGCCGCCGTAGAGCGTGGCATTGCCTACGCCAGCCTCGATAACGTCCGCATCGATACCCCCGACAAGCACGTCATCGCCGCCGCGACCCACCAGTCGATTGCGACCTGATCCACCGCGCAGTTTGTCCTTGCCTGGCCCGCCTACCAGCGTCGTGGGAATCACCACGGACGCATCGACCAGAATCGTATTATCTCCCAGTCCCGCGTCTGCATAGATCGCTGTAATGGGATTGGCGGTGGACCCGTATTGTTTGCGCTGGCCAAATCCCGTTACCGTGATCACGCCCGGCTCGAATTGAAACACCTGCATACGTTCGTCAGTATCCTTGCTGCGACCCGGATCCCTCAGTGACGAGAATGGACCTACATGCAGAATTAACGTGTCCGCACCGATCGTTACATTTTCAAACGTCTTCTCTGGAGTAACGCTTGGATTGGCTACGTGTGCCAATTCGGGAGGTGGCAAAGGTGAGCATGAGAATACAGAGAAATCAACGAGCGTGATTTCAGGTACTATTGGAATGGTCACCGAGAAGACTAGTGTCGAGATAAAGAATGACAATTGAGCTGTGATTTGCCCTGAGAGATCGAGTACGCATTCTGGGCCCTGCGCCAGGTTGTCCAGCAGTTCATCCAAATGGACCTTGTCATCGTGATCGTTGTTGTGCCAGAACCCAGCGAGGTCAGCACCCAAGCGTCCTTCAATGCCCACGCTCGCGACAATCGCGCTGACAGATGCAGAAATACGGACACCCACTCCAAACGAAACGACAGCGGGAGCGCCATGCCCTTCGTCTTGGAAGAAGAAACCATCGGCAAAACTATGCTCTGCCCTAAAGCCGCGAGTGTCAAAACCCAAACCGAGATTCACGCCGATGGTAAAGTCCATCCCGGCGCTGAGAGTCACAGGCACTGGCCCGACAGGAATGATACCTAAGAAAATGTCGGGAGATTTGATCTTGGCCTTGAACTGGGGTAAGTGCCAACTGACGATCGTCACATCCTGTCCAAACAACAAGGGAATGATGGTTGCAGGATCCTCAAAGATCGGAAACCTCACTCCATCATCGTACAAATCGCTGTCGAGGAAATTCCCGATTCCAGCGTCACTGCTTTTAACATAGGGCGAGATGCGTCCATTGCTGGTCGGTGTGAACCCAGGCCGCGGAACAAAAACTCCGGCTTCGACCGGATTAACTCCGCCGGGCCTTGCAATACGAAGATCGTAGGTTGGAGCAAACCGGAAGTCGCCGAAAACAATGGCAGCGGTTGCCGATTGAGCCAGTGCCCGCGCTCGAGAAGTCAAAGTGGTCAAAGTGCGCACAACGTCAGCAACTTTGTGCATCGCAGCCACCGTCGCTTGAATATCGGGATCATCCGAATAGCGCGCGACCGCGTCAATCCAAGTTAGCTTGCCTTTGCCCGCTTTCTTGGACAATTGAGAAAGTACTGGGACCTCGCTTTCCAAAGCGGTAATAACGGGCTTCAACGGACCAAGGTACTGATCCACTTGTCGCACAATCGGCTCGACGATTTTACTGAGCGCCGAACCAAGGCTTAGACCGATATTGTCGAGCTTCACCAGTGGAATTGCACTCGGATCATCCAATGTCGCTGAAGCGGCGATGGACTGATCAACACGCAAATCGGTTACGATACCGGGCAGGTCGACGTCGCCGCGAACGGCATCAAACGAGTTCGCAACTAGATGCAAATCGACTTTAGCATTGATACCACCGACCCCAACTAGAATTTGGAATTCGTTTGCGAACGTGCGCTTATCCAGCTGGTCAGCCGTTAGATGATTATCCGTATCTCGCAGCTTTATTTTCAAATCTGCCGGAGGTACCACTGTCAAGCTTGCGCCGGCGCTCGTATTGGTGGCAGCCACGACCGGCAAGCCGAATAGTTTGGCCGCAATTTGAATGTTCGGCATCAACCCCGCACTGACCCTGAACGTAAACTGCGGCCCATTCGGATCTGCGGCCGCTCGATCGACAATGAAATAAAAACCCTCTGTCTTACTGATTCCAAAACCCAGTCGCAGGTCATAATTGACATCTACTTTTACATCACCTGGGTCGTACGTCTCCCATCCTAGGCCGGGTAGGCTCAGTCGAAACGGGCTGTGATAGAGGTCCGTACCGACTAGCCGAAACCGAATCTCCGGCGAATTTGACTGAGTGACTTGCAACGAATTCGGAAAGAGCAGCGTACCGAGGGCTGATTGAGTTGAATTGAAAAGCGTAGTTCTAAAGTTCGATGAATCGACTCCTCCGGCCGCCGTGATCGCTGACTGAACCGCCGACAGGAACTGATTCTGCATGGTGGCTAGGAAACCACTGTCGACCTTGATTTCAGGACTAATCAATGGGAATTTTCCCAAAATCTCGGTTCGCAATAGTTCCTTGAGCCGAGTGTTCCAATCGCGGATTCCATCAGTAAGAATCGCAAAGTTATAGGGAATGCTCTGCAGCGCATTGCCCAATGTCGACGGCGCTGTCACTGTAGGTACCACCGCCGCGCTGCCTCCGGGAAACGTCCAAGCAACGGTGATGTTGCCTTGTGGAACTCCAGTCAGATAGATCGGCAGCGTTGAAGTGAACTTTCCGTTCACACCGGTGTAAATCAAGCTCGCTGGGACATCTGCAAAAGCAATCGCACCGATATCGTTGGCTGGAACTGTTGGAGTAAGGGATACGGCCAACAATGCGGGAACCGCTCCCGCCGCAGTGGTGATTGCCATAGCATTGGGGGCTGAAGGGTTGCCCAACGTCACCGTCACGCCACCAATCGTCGCCGCGAAAGTCTGCGCTGGCGCAGCAATAGAAGCCGTAGCATTAAACCTGCTACTATCGAGCAAGAACGCAGTCCGAGTCGCCATGTTGTAGCCGAAATCGAATCGAAAGTCTCCTCCGACATTCATGTTCACGGTACTGCCTGACGCAAACTTGAGTGGTCCCAGACCGTTAGGTAAATTGATCGAACCCAATGGCATAGCTTGGACGATGAAAGGTACCCACGATGTTCTCACGATGAGTGATTGCTCAATCGTAGCCGGATTGGCGCTGGCGAATTGACTTGTCGTTGTGCCAACTCCGATTCCCGTTCCAAAGACGTTCGACAGCTGCAGTAGTGATGGAGTTACGGCGCGCAAGGAAGTAAGCACATTGTTGAGCGGAGTAAGGTCTACGCCGGCCTGATTAACCCGAGCAATCGCTGCGGTCATCGGCGTGATCGATGCTACAATCACACTCGCCAAGTTTATTGGAGTTGCAATGTCAATCCGGCCCGCATTCTGGGCGGCGGTTCGAAGCTTGTCAAACAAAGAGTTGAGGTCATCGATCGAACCGGCGGTCAACGTGATGGGCAGACTACGAATCGCGGCGCGCAGATTCTCAACGATCCCTTGAACCGCCAGCTTTAGCGGTGTACCGGTCTTACCCTCCAGCGACAACACGGTATTGTTGAACTTCTGACTCAATCCCAGCACATCATCGAGACTTTGACCAACAAGTGGTATGGCCGTCGTCAGATGCGAGAGTCGCCCATCCACCAAGAGTTTCTGAAGCCCGCGGACACTCTCCAGGAAATCCTCAACTGCGAACGCTCGCACGGGCGCTAGCTGCTGCGTGAACGTCGCGTTCGTCGTCGACGTGATTGCCGCCGCAATGGTTGCATCGTTGAATCGCAGTAACGTTTTGGTCGCATCGCTGGCTGCTGAAACAACGGCAAGGGATTCAAATCCCCGCGACGACAGTGTCAATAGGTTTGTACGGCGGCCAGCAATTACGTTGCCGCCTAAGCGAGTGGAGGCGATTGCAAAGTTGATATCGGCGACAAGATCGTCGATGGAATTGTTGGTCGCGTCCATCGGCACCGTTACCGTCACGGGTGATCCGCTGCCGACGGAAAGCTGAAAAGTAGCTGGCGCCGTCAATTGACCATTGGCCGGTGCGGCCGCACTCGCAATCATCGTCGTGCTGATTTCGTTCGGTCGAGCCAGTGCGAGCACAAAAGCAGCCGGGCTGCCAACTGGTACGCCAAGCGCGGAGTCAACGGCAACAGTTACCGTCCCCGCTAGCGAAACTTGGGGTGTGGCAATGACAAGCACGGTGGCGGAGGAATCAGCCAGCGATCCTACGGCGCGAGTGGCGGACAATGTCGCCGAAGCATTCGCGGTGACTGTGATTGACGGACTACTCAACGTCGCTGGCAAGATGCCGATTGCCCCTGCACCGTTAACATTCGCAGCTGTAACCACACTTGCAACTCGGATCTCGGTTCCGGCACCGAGCGATACTTGTTGGCCGTATTGAGCGCCGAAGCCAACGCCAATGAGATGCAATTGGGTCGCCGCGGGATCGGTCGCCTGCGCGTCGACTTCCAAGCTTTTTCCCGTCGGTGCGGTAAGCGTCAATCGATTCGCCGCGCGTCCCGCTGTGACCTTGCCTCTGAGGCTCGAAAAAGTCAACTCATTGTTGATATCCGCAACCAAGTCATCGAGCGATGCATTCGTTAAGTCGCGAGGCACACGAATCGTGACAGCTAGGCCTCCGTCCAATTTGATAGTGAATCGGCCATCGACTGATACTTGCCCATTAAACGGCGCATCAGCCGATGCCGTGAACACTGTTCGCAGTGCGTCCAATCGCAGGCTGACTCGACCACTGGCGGTCGGTGTCACCACCATCGGTGCGGATACATTGGACAAGAATGTTGCTGGACCAAGTCCGGAACTGAAATCGAGCGGTACTGTTTTGGTATAGGACTTGCCTTGCAGGCGGACTTCAAACGCCAGCGAGTGCGTGGCCACATCATAGCGAGGATCAACCTGAGCGTCGGTTAAACCCATTTTCGGTGCGATAGCAGAGGCAAAAGCTTGTACCGAATCAAATTTGGCTAACTGCAAGCTAAACTGACCAGGGTCGAATCCCATGTCGGCTGCGGCTGAATTACTACGATCACTAATTTGAATCGTGAACCGCGTTATATTGGGATCGATCGCTTTGAGAGATAGCCTTTGAGTTCCTGACGCAACAATCTTTCCAATAAGCGAGACAGGCAGGGAACGATTAATAAAATTACTAAGGGGCTCTTGAAAGGATTGATTGGTTTGGAAGATCGTGACTTGAATCGGTGTGTCATCGTTTAGCTGGATCGAAAACACTGCGTTGTTGCTGAGGGAATAACCGGTACGAGTACTTGTGGGACGGGACGCCGTGATAATGGGATCGTAGACATCGCGACCAATGCGGTTGGCCAAATCCTGAAAATTAGCCATCTCACTTGGCTGCGCTGCCACATAGGGCAATCCGTTAAGAGCGGTATTTAGATCCAAACTCGGTGCAACATCTTGTAGACCTTGCCCAAGTCGATTTAAGGTCGCCAGCAATCCGCTCGACGTCACATCTCGAAAATACTGAAGTTCACGAAACGGAGAGTTGGTTCCAAGAAAAACTTCATCGACTCCGGCAAAAACATTTGTCGTCAATAGCGACGCGGTTGGGACACCACCCAACAGCGCTGCGTTGAGCGACTGTGTACCTAGTGTCGCGCTCATCGGTAGCGATGCGGCCAGCGTATTGGCGTTTGTCGTAATGCTGGCAATCGACGCCGATGAACTTGATTGGAGCTCACCAAGTGTGATGTTTCCTTTGCCATCTGCGTCGGGATTGATCAGTGTGACGAAAACAGCCGCTGACAGATCAATCGTTCCACTGGTAATGGACGTTGCCAGTAGCCCCACCTTGGCAGGAGCCGTGAACGAAGCCTCATGGACCATTTCGCCCAATAAAATCGTTTGCGGACGGATAAAGAAGCGCTGGTTAGTTGGCAGTCCAGGGGTGAGGTTGACACCGAATGTAAAGATGAATCGCAACGATGCGTCGAGCGATACGCGGGCCGCCGGGTCAAGCGATACACCCGCATCGGCCACTTGTTGCCCCAGATTCAAACCTGTCGAAATGGTTCGAACTGCATCAAATGCCATGGAGAATTGAAACTCATCACCGCTAACATCGGTCAATCGTCCGCCAGCCACACTCAATGGGTCGACGGTAACTCGCACACTCGCAGAGTTAAACGTCAAGCTCTTTAAAGCGGCGACAATCGCATCCGAGGTTGTTCCCACCCCCCCAGCGGTTGCCGCGCTGACAGGGGCGATCAGTTGCGTTTCCAACAGCGTTCGGAAACCTACCGACTCGCCAATTGACTGATTTATCAGTGCAATTCGCTGGCTCAATCTCCCTGTCGAACTGAGTGAATCGGACCAGCTAGCGACCTGCGCAAGACCCGCGAGAATTTCCTGACGCTCGACTTCCGATACTACGGAATTTGCCAAGCCTCCATCGAGCAAGATGCGTTGCTCAAATGTTTCGAACGCGAATTTGCGAAGCCGATTATTCAATCGCGCCCGCTGCGCTTGGGAATTCAGCCGTGAGCGAAGCAGCTTTTTCATCGAATTTGGCCTGGTAAAGTATGTGTTCGCGCCGATCCATCGCCCCCGAACGGACTGTTATTTTAGGTACAGCCGTTCTCCGAACGTGATGCGACCTGGCAAAGTGAGCGCCAGGGTCTACCTCTTTACTGTGCAGGCGGACCGTTCATCCACAGAATTTTCACCGTTAGCTTAGCGGGCGGAGCCTGCTAATCGATCGTCTGGCAATCGGTCGTTTAACGAAAGGGCTGCGTCCGCAGGCAACCGGTTCAAGGATTTGATTGAAGTCGATTACTGGATGAGGTTTTTTGCTTCAACGCGAAATAGTTCCAGTTCGCCGCGCGATTCAACATCCAAGGGAGGCTTCAACCTCAACATTCGCTCCGACCATTCGAACGTCTCACGAGCCTTGTCGTGGTCGCCCAATCTCCAATAGCACATGGCTAAGAAGTAGAGGTCATAGCTTAAATACGTGTCCTCTTGGACGGCGATGTTAATTCGCAGCAAGTCCATCGCTTCAGAATACTTGCCACTACGGTAAAACGTCACCGCCAGCGTATTGCGACTATTTACATCCAAGTCCGTAGATTTTTGCAACTTTTCCATTAGCGCAATCGCCCGCTCAACATCCTGCAATTCACTCGGCCCTGTCAATAGACACCAGGCGAGTTGATTGGCGGCCAGAGGCGAGTCGGGCTGACTAGCAAACCTTTTCTCCGCATCCATAAGCCTTTGCCGCCCTGGCTCCCTTTCGTCCACTTTTTCCGCATCTGATTGTTCAAACGCAATCCGCGCGGGAGTGGCAGGTGTGACAAGATTGACAATCAATCCTGTCGCACTCGCGGAATCGCGATGCTCACCTTGTTCTCCATTCTCCCAGTCCAAGTGCATCGACTGGAGACGCTGCCGCAAGCCATCAATATCCCAGCGATGAACCTCGCCGGTTAAATGATGGAACGCGAACAACGTGTTACCTTTTCCAGAAAAGGTAAAAAGCGAAGCTCGGCCGCGCGTGGGACTTTCAAGCATAGCGACAGTATCAAAGTTATCTGTACGCAACAGGTGCATGACCCCCCAACTCAGCTCCATCGCGACCAGGGAATTGTCAGGCGAATACGCTACATAACTTGGGTAAACGCAATCTTTTCGTTCAATGCAGCGAAGGACCTGCCAATCGTCAACATTGCGCAGTGTATAGTCTGTCGCACGACTGGTGATCATCTGCTTTGAATCCGGCGAAAAACTGTGAAACGTCTGCGAGCCGCTCAGGGTGTGGAGTAGCTTCCCTTCATCCACGTCCCAAACACAAGAGGTCGGCACATGCCAACCGAAGCTGGCGAGCAACTTTCCGTTCGGACTGAGATTGACTATCTGATGGCCCTCCGGAACTGCTATCTGGCGAACAAGTTTACCTGCGGCAGTCAAAACTCGAACCTCACCGCTATCGTTCACGATTGCACAACGAGAACCGTCAGGCGTAAAGCTGCTATACACTACACTGGTACTGCCGATGTCGAGCAACTGCGGTAGTCCGATGCGCCAGCCACCATCCACCAATTCAATTGGCCAGCTTTGAAAACCAACGCCTTCTGTAACCGTTTGGAATCTTCGTTCCTTCCAATCAACTTGCAACGAACGAGTTAGACTGCCGGAACGGGTCGCTGTCCTGTTTCCTTGTATCAGATCCCAAATTTCTAGGCCTTCGTTGGTTCCAGCCATCAACCAGCGCCCGTCAGGACTGGCGTCGCCACCCACAAAACGGGATGTGCTGCTCGAGTTACCATTTGAGTACCTCGCAAAGCCACTAGGTAGATCGAGCTCAAGGGAAGAAACGACGCCATTCTCGGTTCTCATTGCGACCACATTTTCGTTGCCTTGGTGCGCTATTGCCCCATCGGTTAAGACAGCCACTTCCCGGCCCGTATTGGCTTCCCAGACTCGGAGTGTCCCATCCCACGATCCCGTCGAAACGAAATCTCCGTTCTTGGTGAAGCAAGGCATTCCGACCAGCTGCGTATGTCCAACCATCGTCGAGATTTTTTTCTTGGTCGGTAAGTCCCAAATTTCAAGATTGCTTGGCAGCACCAGCGCACATGCAATCCGCCTCCCTTCCGGATGCCAACCACAAAGATTTACGTTGCCATCCAAGTTCAATTCGTTAACCATACGGGCCGACTCCAAATCGAGTATTTGCACGGTGGATAGCCGGTCCTGCAGAACGCAAGCCACTTGCTGTCCGTCGGGGCTAAGCGCGGCTGATGTTGGCGTAGATGTCAGCGGATACTTTTGAATTTCGGACCCGGTCTCCAAACTGTAGACATGGATGGCCCGATCCGCTTGCCAGACAACAATCTTAGTTTGCATATCATCAAAATCACATTCCCAGTTTCCCAGCAGGGGACCGATGACCCTGACTGAGCGATCAACATTCCAAACTTCAAACGAGCCAACGCCAGAGTCGTTATACGTTGCCAGGAATCCACCTTGGTCACTCAGTGTTAACCTGCGAACATCTTCTGTAGGTAGAACAATACGGCTGACTTCAGCTAAATCCTTGGAATTGTGAATTGAAATTACGCCCGCAGAATTCAATCGCGCGAATCGAGACAAAAGGCGATCGTAGGTGACGCTTTTGGAATCATTCTGCCAGATGTGCCATTGTTGGCCTAGTTTTACGTCCGTTTGCGCTAACGCAGCAATCGTTACGTCGCGCAGTTCAGCCTTCGTATGTTCCGGAGGGTTGTAAGACAGCGCAGTCTCAATTTCCCCGAGGCATTTCGACTTGTGTTCCGGTTCACGACTGTAGCGATAGCCGATCGCGAGCGCTAGGTGCGAGCGGGCCATCGCGAATTCTTCGGCCAGTTTCGCTGCACGCTGCGAGCGGTTGGCAATGCGCTCTGCCTCCCGAGCGCGGTCGCGGTCGCTTTGAACCCAACTGAACATACCCCAGGCAATAGTCATACCCAGCATCAACAGGCAAACTGTAGAACTCAACGCAGCCACGGTCGGATTGCGCCGACACCATCGCCAGAGCTGCTCAAGCTTAACCACCCGTCGCGCAAGTATGGGCCGGTCACTTAGGTAACGCGACAAATCCTCCGCAAGTTCTGCCGCCGTCGTGTACCTTCGCGAAGCTTCTTTTTCGATCGCTTTCAACACGATCGTCTCAAGATCGCGAGGAATGTTGGGGTCAATTGACCTTAGTCGCCTTGGCTCTTGGTGAGCAATTTGTCGAATGAGTGAAACACGATCCGATTCGGGAAACGCTGGCACAAGAGCCAACAATTCGTACAGGGTCGCGCCCAGACCGTACACGTCGCTCTGTTGGTTCCCGTCACCGTGAAGTCGTTCTGGCGCCAGGTAACGCAACGTCCCGACGATGTCGCCACTCCGCGTCAAGTTCGCATCTTCACTAGCGTGTGCCAAACCGAAATCGGTCAACCAAATTAGTCCACCGCTATCGAGCAAAACATTGGCTGGCTTGACGTCGCGATGCAATACGCCTTGCGTGTGGGCGAAATGCAACGCATTCGCTAGCTGCAAACCGATGATCGCAACCCGATGCCAGTAAAGTCGATCCTCCGAACCAGTAGCATGGTTGCTTTTGGGAAGCGTGGTACCCGAGGAACTGTCGTCGGGAAGTTCCGTTTTTCCCAGTAACTGCGCGCGCCTCGATTCCGCCAATTCCAAAAGTACTTGATCTAAGCCCACGCCCTGAATGAACTGCATCACGTAGTAGTGCAGTCCATCATCCTCACCTACACCAAAGACTGGAACAATATTCGAATGGTGAAGCCGAGCTGCCGCGCGCGACTCACGTCGGAAGCGTTCAATCGTAGATGGGGAAAGCGTGGCCGATGGCGGTAGGACCTTCAGGGCCACGCGTCGTCGCAGCGATTGTTGCTCGGCTTCGTAAACGATCCCCATTCCACCACGACCAATCTCGCGGATGATCTTGAAATCGCCGATGCGTTCTGGCAAACTTGCGCTGGAAGGGATCCTTGGTTCGGATGGCTGGCTATTGACGGCAACACCGCAGTCTTCCACCAGCAGTAACATAGGAAATAAATCGCGAATTCGATCGGCGCATTCCGGATGTTGGCTACAATATGCCTCGATGTCCGGTTTGGAACCCAAGCGATACTGTTGGATAAAATCTTCCGCCAATACTCCGATCACGTCTGCAACATCGAAGCCGGAATCCGAATCTGACTTGACGCCTAGCATGGATCCGAAGCCTCCGGGGCTTTGAGTAAATGCTTCAGTCGCTCCAGCGCGCGAACGTAACGATTGCATGCCGCCGTTGAACTTATCGCCAATACTTCTGCAGTCTCCACATTCGAGAGCTGTTCAAAATGACGCAATAACAAAACTTCGCGGCTCTTCTCGTCCAGTTTATTGAGCGCATCCTGTATCTGCAATCTCAACTCTTTGCGTGATAACGTGGCGCTGGCCGTCGTCAGCCTCGCTGCCAATTGAGTTGCCAACAGGACTGAGGAACGACGATTTTCGTCATCCCGCAGCAATGGACGGTCTCGCCGCACGTCGCGCGCCTGGACACTTAAATGCTGACGATGCATCATCGCCAGCCGCTGTTTTGCTAGAAACCTCAACCACACAAACAAAGAAACTTTGGGCTCTGCTAAGTATTCGTGAACTCGCCCGTACGCCTCAATAAATGTCTCCTGCAACACATCGGATGCATCTAGTCGACCTTGCACGCGCTGATCCAAGCACGAACTGACAATACGCTTCAACCGATCACGGTGTTGGTTGAACAGGTCCGCCAACTGTGCCTTGTCCTGAGCGGCCTGGGCTAACAAGTTCCATTGCTCAGTAGTCAATGACGGATGTGCGCTCTGATCAAACTGCATGGCTGCAAATTATGACAACGAGTTAGTTAGGCTGTGTTTGAACAGGCGGCTGCGCCCCTCCAAACCGATTAAAATCACCATCCATATCGGACACTTCTCGCTGATTGCCAGCACATGCACGCCCTTCGTAGACTCAGGACTTGCCAGCCAGCACCTCACTTACCCTAAAACCCACTTACGCTAAAACCCACTTACGCTAAAACCCACTTACGCCAAAACCCACTTACGCCAAAACCCAGTCTGCTCACTGCAACAGTATACTCCATGTAGTTAACTTTTTCGGGAAACCGTCGCGTGTACCGGTTTGGTCCGACTCTGGACTGTGTCACGCGATCTCCAACCCGAATGGATGCTTCGCGCGCTGGTTCGGAATCGATAAGAGTTCCGCTTGACCCCGCCCCTAAATGCGGCCCAAGAACCGGCCCAATCGCGTTTGTGCTCGATAATCGATCATTTGTCGGAAATGCGGCAGCTATCTTGCTGTGCCCGGTGGCTACCCAGGGGAACTAGAAGTAGTTAAACTGCGGTTGGAATTAGTTTGCTCTTCCTACGTTCTTTTCGAAAATGCCTATGCCCAGTTACGTCGTCCGCTGCGGAACCATGCGTACACTGCATGTGATGCAGTCGCGTGACGAATATAGGCGTGGCATGCGGGTCATAGCGCGAACCGCTCGGGGGCTAGAAACCGGCGAGGTGCTGTGCGACGCCGATCCGCGAGCACTGGCCGCGATGGTTGATCCGCCAGGGGGCAATATCCAGCGTGAAATGACTGCCGAGGACGAGAACGAGTATGCGCACCTGCTGACCAAGAGCGTTGAAGAAGCAGATACTTGCTTCAAGATCATTCGGGAACTGGATTTACCGATGGATCTCGTGGATCTAGAGCGCGTGTTTGGCGGCGAACGAATGGTCATTTACTACCTGTCGGAAGATCGAGTTGATTTTCGCGAGTTGGTGAAGCGGCTTGCGAATGAGTTTCAGACGCGCGTTGAAATGCGACAAATCGGCGTGCGCGATGAAGCGAAGTTGTTGGCCGATTATGGTGATTGTGGTAAACCTGTCTGCTGCAACAGCTTCTTGATGAAGATGCCACCGGTATCGATGAAAATGGCCAAGTTGCAGAAAGCTACGCTCGACCCGAATAAAATCTCCGGTCGGTGCGGTAGACTGAAGTGCTGCCTGCGATATGAATACGATATTTACGAAGAGAACCGCAAGAAGATGCCGCGCGTTGGCGCCGACATCGTCACCGCCGAAGGCCGGGGCAGAGTGTTGGGACAGGAACTCTTGTCGCAACAATTGCTAGTTCAGATGGAAGACAACCGACGAATCCTATTGCATGCCCAGGATGTGATCTCCGTCATACGTCGCGGTAATCAGCCTGACCCGAACGAAGATGACCTTACTGAAGATCGCCCTGATTAGTTAACCACGTATGCCGATTTTCGCGCTGCGTGATTTGAAAAAAGGTTTCTCGCCATGAGCGACAAAATTCATCCGATTATCGAATTGCTTCAACAAGACGTGCGCTATCACATCGAAGCTTATCAATTCGTTCGCGAAGCGCTCGCCTACGCTCAAGAAACCCTCAAGATGCCAGCCCAAGGAGCTGAGGGAGAGCATCACATCACCGGCCAACAGCTCTGTGAGGCTATTCGCCAATATGCGGTCGAGCAGTACGGCTATATGGCCCTTACCGTTCTGAACAATTGGGGCGTGCATCGTACAGGCGACTTTGGTGAGATCGTCTACAACTTGATCCGTATCAAGCACATGAAAAAATCGGAATCAGACCGCCGCGAAGACTTTGATGACGTTTACGAATTTGCGACGGCTTTCGAACCAGTCTTCGAATTGTCAGGTAAAGACGAAGCGAATTAGAATGAGCGGCTATCGGGTAGCGCGTGCTCCTACGCTTCTCTCGTGCCCTCGCACTTTTTCTCTGGTTGATCCCATGAAACTCAGCCGCCTTACCACCCTCACGCTCTTTACACTCTTTCTAACGACCACACACGCCGATGAGCGTCCGGTTGTCAAAGAGCGGTGCATCGCTCTGGATGAACTGCTTTTAGGTTTAATTGAGAAATCGCCATGAACCAATTTCACATCGCTGTGCGCTTGCTCGCTTTGCATTTGCTCGTGCCGCTCTTTATCAACTCCCATTTGCTTGCTCAGCAAGGTACCAAGATCGCAAAGGCTGGCGGCTTACAAGCGGGTGCCGCCACGGTAGACATCTCTCCGACTAGCTTTCCGGTTCGAGTTGCAGGAGGTTTTCTCGAAGGCCAAGCCAATCAGCTTAACGATCGACTTTTCGCGCGTGCCATCATCATTGATGATGGTGCTACGAAGGTTGCGATGGTTGTCGTCGATACTTGCATGATGACGCAGTCATTAATCGACGAAGCCAAGCAAGCAGCTAGCGTTTCCACAGGCGTTCCCGTGGACCACATCATGGTCTCCGCGACTCATACGCATTCTGCCCCGGCTGCGATGGCCTGCTTAGGAACTCGGCAAGATAAAGCTTACGCAGCCTGGTTGCCCGGGAAAATTGCCGAAACAATTACCAGCGCGCACGATAAGTTGCAACCTGCCAGAATTGGCTGGGCATCCATCGATGATTGGGAACACACCCACAATCGGCGTTGGATTCGCAAACCGGATAGCAAGATTGTCGATCCATTTGGAGCTGCTACCGGACTGGCGCACATGCACCCCGGTTACCTCAGCCCATCAGTCATCGGGCCATCAGGTCCGGTGGATCCAACGCTCTCGGTGATCTCATTGCAAACTCGCGCGGGAAAACCTCTAGCGGTCCTGGCAAACTATTCGCAGCACTACTTCGGCGCTGCAGCTCTATCCTCGGATTACTACGGTCTGTTCTGCAGGCATGTCGCTCAACTAGTTGGCGAAGCGGGAGATGGCAACGGCCCCTTCGTAGCAGCCATCTCACAAGGCACAAGCGGCGATCTCATGTGGATGGACTACGGTTCGCCTGCCAAGTCAATCACGATCGAGCGTTACGCCGAAGAAGTTGCCAAGTATGCTGAATTGGCTTTAGCGAAAGTCGAATATCATGACGCAGTTCCTATCGATATCGCCGAGAAAAATATCACGCTCAATTATCGCGTCCCTGACCAGAAGCGACTCGAGTGGGCGCGCCCTATCGCCTCAAAGATCGAAGACGACTTGCCGAAGAGTTTGCCGGAAGTCTATGCCATGGAAGCGTTAATTCTGCATGAGCGGCAACGAGCGAATGTTAAGTTGCAAGCGATTCGCATCGGCGACCTCACCATCGCCACGCTTCCCAATGAAGTCTATGCACTGACCGGTCTCAAGCTGCGTGGTCGTAGTCCGGCCAGCAGTCACTTCAATATCGAGCTGGCGAATGGGGCCGAAGGCTATATCCCACCGCCTGAACAACATACCCTCGGCGGCTACACTACATGGCCCGCGCGAACGGCAGGCTTGGAAGTACAAGCCGAAAAGCAAATCGTTGAAACGTTGGTCGGGGCGCTCGAACAAGTTTCCAGTAAAACGCGGAGAAAGATGCTCGACGTACACGGGCCCTATGCGGATGCCATTCTCGCTGCGAAACCGACTTCCTATTGGCGTATGGATGACGAAGAGGGTGACAGCCTTCGCAATGCTGTTTTCACTGGTAAACCCGCCCAGCTCAGCCCCGGCTACGCTCTGTACCTACCCGGCGTCGGCAGTGGGACCGGAGCGGGAGCCAGCGAACAACTCATTGCATCTGAGTTTTCTGGGCCGACGCAGATTAACCGCGCAGTTCACTTTGCGGGCGGCGAACTGTCCGCCGATGCCGCTGGCTTAGGCGAAAACTATTCGTTCGCATTTTGGTTTTGGCTAGGCGAAGCGAGCGGAGCGAGCGAACGCAGCGGCCAGCTTTGCAGTGGACCCGGCGGTGACAGCGTGATTGCAACTCAGGCAGCCGATCATCTCGTGCGACTTCAAGTCGGTGACGTCACGTCTTCAGGTAAGTGGCGAGCTGATGACTGGAACTTCGCAGTCGTAATTCGTGAAAAGGCCAAGCTCACGGTCCATATAAACGGCGAGACCGAACCTGCCTTAGTGACTTCTGTGGATGCCACGCGTCCATCGGCTCGGCTGCGATTCGGCGCAGGGTTGCAAGGCAAGCTCGACGAAATCGCGGTTTTTAACCGTGCGTTAAAGTCGACTGAAATCGCTCACTTCTGGAACCTATCCAAAATTTCCGAGCAACTCATGCGCGAGGAAAGCCGGCGGAAGCACGCAGCCCTTAAATCAGCCTCGCACGTAAAACCGATCGTTTTCCCTGCAAGCTATCCCACCACTGTCGCGGCTCTTAAGCCCGTTTTGTTTAGCTCGCTCGATGCACGCCCCGTCGACGTCGAGGTGTCTGGCAACACTGCTTTCCAGCCAAACAACTTCGCGACTCTAAACGGTGCTCGCATGAGCGGGCGCGCGAGCGAACTGGGGGACGCGTACAGTGTTTCGCTATGGTTCCGCAACGAACTCACCGTGAACACGCGACCGGTGACAGCCTATTTATTCTCGCGAGGTCCGAACGGCGATGCGGCAGCGCCCGGTGATCATTTGGGCATCGGTGGAACTTATCAAGCTAATCTGACCGGAAAATTGATTTTCTTTAACGGTAATTCGAGCAATCAAGTCGTCGGCGGCCGCACATCGATCGCGCCCCAAACATGGAATCATGTCGCGATGATTCGCAAAGGCGCCCACATCCAGGTGTTTCTCAACGGTGATTCAAAGCCGGAAATCGATGCCGAAGTCGAGGTCACGACTGCGGGCAGTCAAGAGTTTTTCTTTGGCGCCCGCAATGACAACTTTGCTCCATTGCAAGGTAGCTTGGCCCAGATTGGGTTGTTCAATCGCGGGCTCACTAGCGAGGAAGCAATACTCCTCCATACCGCCGCGCTGCAGAATCCTGCCGGCCCGACTGCCGGCAACGAGGCTGAGGCTACGCGTGACATCGCCTCCCCAGATAGCCAGCCGCTTTCCGCCCAAGAATCCCTCGCCAAGATTCATGTCCCGCGGGGCTATCGCGTCGAAGTGGTTGCAGCGGAGCCAGAAACGATCGACCCGGTTGCCTTCGACTGGGATGCTGCTGGCCGTTTGTGGGTTGTAGAAATGTCGGATTACCCGCTAGGAATGGATGGCCAAGGCAAGGCTGGTGGACGAGTGCGTGTGCTTGAGGATCTGGATCACGATGGACGCTATGAAACTAGCCGAGTGTTTGCCGATGGCCTTAGGTTTCCGAATGGTATTTTGACGTGGCGCGATGGCGTGCTGGTGACTGCGGCGCCGGAAATTCTGTTTTTGCGTGACACCGATGGCGACAGCGTAGCAGATCAACGCGAAGTTCTTTTCAGCGGTTTCAATGAAGGCAATCAACAACTGCGCATGAATCACTTGCGCTGGGGACTCGACAACTGGGTTTACTGCGCTAATGGTGGTCATCATGCTAACCACGGTTTGGACACGAAAGTTACTTCCCATCGCAAAGGAGAATCTTTCCAACTTGGCAGCCGTGACTTTCGCTTTCAGCCCGATACGGGAGACCTTCAGCTAGAATCCGGGCCCTCGCAGTATGGACGCAATCGCGATGCTTGGGGGCACTGGTTTGGGACCCAGAACGCCAATCCACTTTGGCAGTATGTACTCTCGGATCGCTATTTGGCTCGCAATCCGCATGTCCCCACACCCAGTCCCATCAAACATATCGTTGGCCCAGGCAGTCCAGTTGTCTATCCCGCCAGCCAACTAGAAAAGCGTTTTCACAGTTTTGAGCAGTCGGGTCGATTCACTTCGGCTTGTAGCGGGATGATCTATAATGATGAATTGCTTTTCGGTCGCAACTCACTAACCCACGCGTTTACTTGCGAGCCGTTTCACAACCTGGTTCAACACAACGTTCTCTTCGACGAAGGTGTGAGTTTCCAAGCCCGGCGCCCAGTGGGTGAAGGGCTAACCGATTTTTTTGCCAGCGAGGATCGCTGGTGCCGACCGGTGATGGTTCGAACCGGTCCAGACGGTGGGTTGTGGGTCGCGGACATGTATCGCTACATGATCGAGCACCCCGATTGGTTGCCGCCCGAAGGTAAATCGGAATTGTTGCCACACTACCGACTAGGCGATGATCGAGGTCGAATCTATCGTGTGCTCCCCGTGGCCGCCAGCCTTGCGAGGACGGTGACCTTGGAGCAAGTAGGCACTTCACAATTGGTCGCCGCACTCGATTCAGCGAATGATTGGCAGCGCGACAAAGCTCACCAAATGCTGCTCTGGCAGGGTGATCGCGCGGCAATTCCTATGCTTGAGAAGGCTGCGATCGCAAGCCAATTTCCGCAGACCCGTTTGCAAGCGCTGTGCGTCCTGGACGGCCTAAATGCATTGACAGATGCAAGCATTGTCACCGCGTTGCAGGATACGCATCCGCGCGTGCGCGAGAATGCTATCCGCTTGGCCGAGCGTCATGAGTCTCCGGAAGTTGTTGAAGAGGCTTGCAGACTGGCACAGGATTTGGATGCGAAAGTATGTTTGCAACTTGCGTTGTCGCTGGGTGAATGGAAATCACCGCTGGCTGCGCGCACATTGGCCGACCTGGCGGTTCGCTTTGCAAATGAACCCTTCTTTTTGTCGGCAATCATGAGTTCCGCGTTGCCGCATAGTCAGGAATTCGTGAAAGCATTAGTGGCCGCAGACGCGAAAACGCTGGCGGCGTTTCGCGTCCCGCTCTTGCGTCAGTCAATTGGAGCTCGGGACGACGCAACCATCGCGGTGCTGATGCGAAGTGTGATGCACAGCAGCGAAGCAACTCAACTCGAATCGCTCGACGAACTTCTTCTAGCCTTGCAACGCGTCGGAACCGACTTGCATCAACTAGCAGGCCTCAACACCGGTAGTTTAACCGCAGAGGTAAATCAGCTTGATGGATTGCTCGTCGCAGCAAAAACAACGTCCATGGACACCAACCGCTCCGCAGCGGATCGAATCGCGGCTGCGAAGGTTCTCTGCCGACCAGCCAAGTATCGCGAAACGGGAGTCGAGCTGTTATCGCAGTGGTTGCAACCGCAGACCGATCCGCAATTGCAGACTCAAGCCATCGAGGCGATGGCTCAGAGCGGTATCGATAAAGTCCCAACGGCTTTGTCTGCCGCGTGGGCCCAACTCAGTCCAGAACTGCGCGGACGAGCTCTCGATGCGTGGCTTTCCAGGGAAGCTTGGACGAGCGATTTGCTTGACCGATTAGAATCAAACCGCATCTCGGTAAGGAGTCTCGACTTGACGCAGCGAGCAAGATTGTTGCAATACCCTGTGAAGTCACTTGCACAGCGTGCCAAGTCGATTCTTGAAGTAGCCGGCCAATCATCTCGCAAAAAGATCGTTGAGCAATATCTTGCGACAACCAAGTTAGCCGGAGAAGCCACGAAGGGGCAGCTTGTTTATGTGAAGTCCTGTGCCAACTGCCATCGACGCGGCAGCCTGGGTCAAGACGTCGGCCCCAACCTCGCAACCGTCATCGAGCATAGCCATGAAAAACTCCTCACCAACATCTTCGACCCTAATGCCGACATCCAACCTGGTTACCAGGCCTACACGGTACTACTTGATAGCGGCGAGATACTCTCAGGGCTGCTCTTTAACGAGACCGCCAACAGTCTGACGATCAAGCAAGCCAGCGGTGTGACTCGCACCGTCTCACGCGATGAGATCGAACGATTGCAGAACTCAAATGTCTCGTTTATGCCCGAAGGCTTGGAACTGTCACTATCTCAACAAGATGCCGCCGACTTGCTGGCGTTCTTGCATTCACCGATTCAAACGCCCTAATGATTGGAATCACGGCCAACCTACAATGTTAGCCCAGGATCTCCGTAGCAACCTCTCCGTAAACATCCGTCAGTCGAAAATCGCGGCCAGCGTAGCGGTAGGTGAGTTTGGTATGGTCGAAACCGAGTAAATGTAGCATGGTGGCGTGTAGATCGTGTGTGCCCAGTTTACCAAGTACCGAAGTTCCACCCATTTCGTCCGTGGCTCCGTAGCGCAAGCCACCTTTCACGCCACCGCCAGCCATCCACATGCTGTAGCCAGTGTTGTTGTGACGACGACCGTCGCCGCTGTTGGCTTGGTCCTGTGGACTGCGACCAAATTCGCCACCCCAGAGCACTAGCGTATCATTGAGCATGTCGCGGTCCTTTAAATCTTGCAGCAAGCCGGCGATGGGTCGATCGATTGCGGCGCAGTTCTCTTTCAATTTGGATTTCAAATCTCGATGTTGGTCCCAACCACCTTTGCTGACCTGAATGAATCGCACGCCCGACTCGGCGAGCCGACGCGCCATCAGACACTGCGTTCCAAAATCTTGTGTGGAATTGTCATTGATGCCGTAGCGATCCAGCGTACTCGATTTCTCCGCAGTGAGGTTCAGTACGGCTGGTACCGAGGATTGCATCCGATAAGCCAATTCGAATGACTGAATAACGCCATCGAGTTCGCGTTGTCCTGGATGTTTTTCAAGCAGATCGCGATTCATGTCTTGAATCAAGTCGATCTGCGAACGCTGACGCTGCTTGGTCAGGTGCTTGTTGCGAATATCCATGATGCCACCGGCTTCAAGATCGACCCGAGTCCCTTGAAACGAAGCGGGCAGGAATGATGAACCATAGTTTTGCGCGCCACCACCACCGACCGGATTGATCGTCACAAAGCCAGGCAGATTTTCGCTTTCGGAACCAAGTCCGTAAGTAACCCACGAACCCATCGACGGTCGAACGAAATTCACACTGCCGGTATGCAGCGCGATGGTCGCCTGCGGATGCGCCGCGTTGGAGGTATGCATGCCGTTAAGCAAGCACAAATCGTCCGCGTGTTGGCTCAGCTCCGGAAACAACTCGCTAATATGCAATCCGCTTTGCCCGTGCTGAGCGAACTTGAACTGCGGCGCGAGCAACTTACCTTCTTTGCTTTTGTCGTTCTTAGACAGCGTTGCCGTCTTGCCACCGGATCTCAGCAATTCAGGCTTCCAGTCGAAGGTATCAAGATGACTGGGTCCACCTTGCATGAACAAGAAGATGACGCGTTTTGCCTTGCCTGAAAAGTGCGGTTGTTTCGGCGCGAGCGGCGAGGTGTATTGTTGGTCTGCGATTGCAAGTTGCGCATTCATCGCAGCAAACGCCATCCAACCGAACCCAGCCGCTGTGTGCTGCAACATCCCGCGGCGTGTCAGCGGCGTGAACGTGTTATTGCAAGTTTTCATGAGTTCAATTTCAAATCAAGGAAGGTAACGAAACTCAGCCGCGGAGTATAACGCTTGAATAAACGTCGCCCAATTACTTTGACGATCAGAATCATCACTCAAGAACTCCAATGCCCGCGCTGTCTCAGCCTCAGTGGGATAGCGACAAAGCGCGTATGCATAGGCAAAACGAACCCGCGAACGATCGTCGGGGAGTGGCTGGTCAAGTATGCGCTGGGCCGCGCGTTTTGAGACTTCAACCACGAAGGGATTGTTTAG
>JANLQO010000069.1:0-48226 GCA_031367855.1 Planctomycetia bacterium
TCGCAAAGCGGTGATTGAGTTGCATCGAGGAGGAACGACAATTATCTTTTCGACCCACGACATGCAGACTGCGGAAGTGATGTGCGACTATATCTTTATGATTTATCGCGGCGACAAGGTGCTCGACGGGACTCTGGAGTCGATCCAGAACCAGTACGGCACGGACGTGATTCGTGTGCGTGTTGAAGGAAACGCGATTGGCGTAAGAGAACTAGAACGGATTCGTGGAGTTTCGGGCGCGAAGGATCTCGGACATTTTAAAGAGTTGCGAGTCGCCGGTGGCGTGGACACACAAGAGATATTGCAGCGGCTGTGCGATATGGGACGCGTCGTTCATTTCGAAATCAGTCGCCCGAGTTTGCATGATATTTTTGTGCGTATCGCCAATCCTGCTTCAGAAGAAACGGACAGAATGGATGTCGGGCCTCTTCGGGCAACGCTATGAATTTTTGGGGAGCTTTCGTATCCGACGCGTCGAGTTACCTAGCTTAGACGCTTGCCTCTACCCATAAGTTTTAAGTTGAACCGCAGGCGCTAGTTTTGATGTTTTGATGTTTGCGCTATTTATGGGTTTACGGACCAAAGGTCCAGCATTTTACATAGGCCAGCCCATCGGGCCGAGAGTTAGGTGCAATTGGTCGTAAGGGCTGAAGGTACTACTGCGGCTAGCGCCTGTGGTTCAAATGTTACGGAAACCACCATGCCAGTGCAAAGATTTTTGGGCAAAGATAAACGCTTAAGTGTCGGGCTACGAAGTCCCTCGCTTACGCTGCGGGTGATGAAATAAAATTGAAATACCTTTAACTACATGATGAATGAGATCGAATCAAAGCTATGCGTAAGACTTGGGTGATTGCTTGGCGTGAATTTAACGCAACCGTGCGGACGAAGGCTTTTTTGGTTGGCATCGTGTTAATGCCGGTGTTAATGTGCGGAAGCGTCGTGGTGTCGATCATTACAGAGAAATTAGAAGATCGAAGCTCGCAAAGAATCGCGATTGTCGACCGCACGCCGGGTGGGAAGATCGCTCCGATATTGCAGACTGCTGTTGAAAAACGGAACGCGGAAGACTCGGTGAATAGGAAAACAGGTGAGCGACATTCGCCTGAGTTCAAATTGGAGGTCGTTCCGCCAAGTAGTGCTGATTTAGAGGCTGTGGAGGCACAACGCGTTGAACTTTCGAAGCGAGTAAAAGATCATGAGATCATCGGGTTCTTGGAAATCGGCCCTGAAGCGAACAATCAGCGGACTACCTTAACAGCAATTTTGGGTGCGATCGGCAAACCGAAAGTTGGAGCAAAAGAAGAAAAGGCCAATGACGGTGACGATCCTGCACTATGCCGATTCCAAACAGTTCCGACGAATTCGGGGGCTGTAGATTTCTATCGTTGGTCATTGATTCAAGTCACATTGATCACGAGGTTCGGACTCACTAACGTTGACGAGAAGACGCAGAAGGCGATCTTTGATCAAAAGCCACCTGTGGTAATGTTGGGTTTGACAACGCGTGACGGAGAGTCAGGAAAAGCGATCGATGACGAAGGCAACCTCAAGACCGCGGCCCACTTGGCGGTTGGTTTAGGGATGATGATGCTGATGTTCATGATGGTCATGGTCGGATCGACGCCATTACTCCAGAGTGTGCTGGAGGAAAAAATGCAGAAAATCTCGGAAGTGCTGCTTGGTTCGGTTCAGCCGTTTCAACTGATGATGGGTAAGTTGACTGGCATGATTGGCGTTGCATTGTCGTTGTCGGTCGTTTACGTGGCGGGTACATTGTTTGCTGTCAACTACTATGGGTTTGGCGAGTACATCCCGCCTTCGTTGTTATTGTGGTTTTTGTTCTATTTGGTGTTGGCGGTGATCATGTATGGTTCGCTGTTCAGCGCGATCGGCGCAGCGTGCAGTGACATGAAGGAGCCTCAAGCGTTGATGTTGCCAGTGATGATGCCGATTATCTTGCCGATGATGCTTGTAGGTCTCATCATTAAGAATCCTGACGGAATGATTGCTCGCGGTGTTTCGCTCTTCCCGCCCACGACACCGATGATGATGCTCCTACGTCAGGCGATGGAGGCGAACGTGCGGCCATGGGAGCAGGTTGTTTCGACGATTGGTGTCATAGCATTCACAGTGTTTTGCGTTTGGGTAGGTGGCCGCATCTTCCGGATTGGGATCTTGATGCAAGGGAAAGCACCTTCGTTCAAACAACTTGTGCAGTGGGTGGCGCACGGTTAGTGTCGACGGTCCAGGTGAGCATCTAATTGAGGGGCAAAGGCCTGAAAGGCCGACACATCCATTTTCCGTTTGAGCTATCCTTAGGAGCCCATAGGTGTGTCAGCCCTTCGGGCTTCAATCTTGATCGATCGCAACCGGTGGTTACACCACCGGCAGAGGATATGCCAGCCTTTCAGGCTTAAGAAATGTGCGAACGGAACAAAACACGCATCAAAACAAAATAGAGCAACTGCGATTTGTCGCACAGGCCAGGCTCAGCCTGGGAACGCGCAGCCTTTAGAGGCTCCGCCTCAACATTTCCTTCAGGCGGAGCCTGCAAGGCAGTGGGTTCCAAATCCCCCGAAAGCCGGAACGGCTTATACTACAGTGTACTCATCCGCGACTAACCCAGTTAACTAGTTAATACTTTCATCGACAGCGATACTTCGCCCGCCAAGAGTTGGAGCGACGTTGCTCACGATTACGCTGAAAGAAGATGTCGAGGCGGCCCCAAATGCATCCGTCGCCGTGACTGTAACTGTAGAGTTAAGGTCATCGACGCCCAGGTAGCTCCACAAGAATGTACCGTCGGCGTTCAACTGGACTGAACCTATTGATGAAGTCAGGCCGACTATGTTATTTTCGGAGTCCAAGGCGCTACCGCTGAGCGTCAGTTGGCTTCCTTCGTTGCCGGAGACAGAGGTTGCACCTAGTTGAAGTGAAGGCGCTGAGTTGACCACGAATGTCTGAGTCGCTGAACTTGCACCATCGTCATCGATTGCTCGGACTTTCAGTGAAACCAGGCCAGCGAGACCGAAGTCGATGGTTTGCGATATAGTTCCATTTAATGCAACTTGTGCAAATAGTTCGAAGCCATCAATCCACTGAAACCCATAGTGATGTGTGTCGGCGAGACCAGGATCAATAACTCGCGAGACTATCGTGGCGGACGTCCCGTTAAGAGTCAAAGTGGTTGGGCCAACTGTGGGCGCGACGTTTGCAACCGATACCGCGAATGAAGCATCCACCGACGCGCCTAACGCGTCCTTGGCGGTCAAGCTGGCGGTGGCGTCGAAATTGTCCGTCGGGGTGAGTGTCCATACGAACGTACCATCGGCATTCAGTTGCACTGATCCAAGTGTCGTCGTCAAGCTCACCAAATTGCCGTCAGCGTCGGTAGCGCGACCTGTCAATGTCAGTTGACTTCCTTCATTGCCAGAGACACTCGGAGCGTCAAGTTGAATCGTCGGTAAGACATTGGCGGCTACCGTGACGATTTGGCTTAGCCCGCGGTCGTCATCAACGGCTTGAACGGTTATCGTGACTGGCCCCGAACCGCTGAAATATTGTTGTGACGTTGTCAGAGTTCGGTCGGCAGCCGCAGCGACCGAAGTTGTCCTTAGGTCGTCCCACTCAATGTTAAACCGATGCGTGTCCGCTAGGCCAGCGTCGGTCACACTTGCGTGAAGTGTGATGATGCGTGTCGTCCAGTCAGCAGTTACGGTGACCGCACCAAGTACTGGAGCAACGTTTTTGACTTCAGCTGTAAAAGATGTCGATGAACTCTCTCCGAAGACATCCGTGGCGATAAGAAAAACGCTGGTAAGTAGGTCGTCAACACCGTTGAGCGTCCAAAGAAACGTACCGTCAGTATTCAATTGAATCGTGCCTTGAGAGGCCGTAAATCTCGACAGATTTCCCTCAAGATCATTGACTCGACCTGTCAGTCTTAGCTGGCTTCCTTCATCACCAGTGACACCATTCGAATCGAGCGTGATCGTCGGTGTGGTGTTGATTACTAGCGAAAGCGACGGCGAACTTGCTCCATCATCATCCCTTACACTAACGACGATTATTCTCGGCCAGGTCGCGCCGTAGACATGCGAGAACCCTCCAAAGCTGGACTACCAGCAAGAGGCATGTGCGTTAGCGTTGGACCGCCATTGTTAGCCAATGGTGCGAGCAGTGGATCGATACGATTGTTGATATCGCCGACGATGTCCGAAGCAATTCCTGTAAATCCGACTGACGTTCCCGAAAGTAAATTGAAGCCGTTCGATATTGCAAGCGATGAATTGGAAAAGGCCAATGAATCAGTGCCATTGCCCGCGACAATTGAATTGAAAAGCCTCAAAGAGCCACCATTTTGAATTACAACTGGTCATAGTCGCCCGAATCAACCTGAATTTCATCAGCGCCGGGATTCAAATTCGCTGCGTTAACGGCCTGTGTAATCGTTGAAAATGGATTCTGTGGGCTCCCATCGCCGGTTGCACCGCCCGTTGCTCCCGCTTGCACCACATAGATGGCCATCAGATTGCGTTCTTCCATCGATTCGAACTGCAGCCAACGACGACTAGCGACACGACGAAGGTTACGACGAGCGAGAGAAAGCGACATAAGTTACCTCAAACAATTCCTAGCGGGGCGATTTTCACCCCTTCGGGGTCTAAATTGAGGGTGACAGGCTAACGTACTTGTTTTTCAAAGTCAAGTTTTCCGGGAAAATTTATGATTCAGAGTAGCCAGGGCGGATGCGCGGGGAAATCTAAACCCGCTGGCGAAAAATCCCCCGGAAGGTGACAATAAGCGGCTGAAGGATCCACACTCGCTTCTTTTTGCACAACTTATTACCAACTGCTATGAACGAACAAAACGGTGCTGCATCGGTTCCAAACGATAACGCTGGTCAACCCTTTCGCGTTGAATACGCGCCGCGCGTACATCGATTGCCACCCTACCTTTTTGGGCGGATCAACAATACGCTGTACCAGAAACGGCGGGCGGGGAACGATGTGATCGATCTGGGAATGGGCAATCCATCCGATCCACCGGAGCGGATCATCATGGAAAAATTGTGCGAGGCCGCGTACGATGAACGCAATCATGGCTACAGCAAATCGAACGGCCTGCTGAATTTGCGCCGCGAGCTAACAAGCAAGTATTTTCGAAAGTATGGCGTGCGGCTCGATCCGGAAACGGAAGCCATCGTGTGTTTGGGGAGCAAAGAGGGTTTCAGTCATATGTGCCTGTCGTTGATGGGCCCAGGCGACACAGCCATGATTCCTGCTCCTTATTTTCCGGTTCACATGTACGGGGTGATTCTTGCCGCAGGCAATGTCGTTGCACTGGAGGTTGCCGACAGTGAAAAGTTTTTGGCAAACATCGCTTACACGTGCCAGCATTTCTATCCAAAGCCAAAATTGCTGATCATCAACTATCCGCACAATCCATCGACGGTGACAGTGGAGCAGAGTTTCTTCGACGAAGTAGTGAAACTGTCGAAGCGATATGGCTTTATGGTCATCAGTGATTTTGCTTATTCCGATGTGGCGTTCGACGGATATCAGCCCCCTAGTTTCTTAGCGAGCCAAGGAGCAAAGGACGTCGGCGTTGAGTTCACGACGATGAGCAAAGGTTACAACATGGCCGGCTGGCGCGTCGGCTTCTGCACGGGCAACGCGGACATGATTCGTGGCTTGGCGACCATTAAAGGCTATTACGATTATGGAATGTTCCAAGCCATTCAGATTGCCGCCATCGTGGCGCTCCGCGATACAGAAGCTGCCGTCGAGAATCAGTCGCTGATCTATCAAGGCCGACGGGATGTTTTGGTCGATGGACTGCATCGCATCGGTTGGGAAGCGTCAACGCCGAAGGCAGGCATGTTCGTTTGGGGCAAAGTCCCCGAAAAATGGCAGAAGCGCATGAATACGTTGGATTTTGCGATGATGTTGCTCGAGCATGGAGATGTGGCGGTCAGTCCGGGAACAGGCTTCGGTCCAGCCGGTGAAGGCTACTTGCGAATGGCGCTCGTCGAGAATGAAAACCGTCTGAGGCAAGCGGTTCGTCAAATTGCGCGCTGTTTGGACAAGATGGAACAGCAGTACGCGCCAGCTTCAAGTGGTACAGCGGTGGGTTAATTACCGTGGCTTCCTGCCGCAGCATAGTAGCTCAATTCACAATGCGCCGTTGGCGCTATTTTGATGTTGCGCTATTTTTAGTTTATCGCGAAGCGATTCCATTTGAACCCTAGGCGCTAGCCGCAGTCTGGAGCGGATAAAGACGCACTAGGGGATTAGTGCATAAACTAAACCGAATCCAATCGAAGTTTGCAGAGTGAATCGTGCGAGTTGTACCGACGTGCACAAGGTAATGACTGCTTAAAGATGGACCGAGCTGCAATTGCGGACGACTCCTTCGGCAGACTGCGGCTAGCGCCTGCGGTTCAATTGTTTGTCCAGATACAAGACAAACCGCTACACCAAAGTCTATTTGAACACAAATCGAAAATGCGCAACATCAAAACTAGCACCGGCGGATGACAACGAACGCAAGCTGGAAGCTTACGCCATCCCAAAGCGATGCACGGTCGTCTGTTCAAACTGCTCGCCGGGATTGAGCCGTGTGGTTGGAAATGCGGGCTGATTCGGAGCGTCAGGATAGTGCTGAGTCTCTAAGCAAAATCCAGCGTGCTGAACAAACTCGCCACCCAGGTGATTGCCTGTGTACAACTGCATTCCAGGTTGAGTTGTGAGCACTTCCATCGTTCGACCGCTCTTAGGATCTGTTGCTCGACCGGCCAATCGCAATTTGCCGGCTGGCCCATCGACAACATAGCAATGATCGTAACCCTTGGTCGACGATAACTGCGTAATGCGTTCGCCAATAGCTCTTGGTTGGCGAAAATCGAGCGGCGTTGCGGCGACGTCCGTCAGCTGCCCCGTTGGAATCAGAGTATCATCAACTGCCAGGAAACGGCCGCAATTTAACTGCAACTGATGATCGAGCACGTTTCCAGCCTTCGCACCAGAGAGATTCCAATAGGCGTGGTTGGTCAAGTTCACGACGGTCGGCGCGTCCGTGGTGGCTCGATACGCAAACGTCAGTTCGTTGGCATCATTCCAGAGATAATCGGCAAACACGTCGAGGGTGCCGGGATAGCCTTCTTGGCCATCGGGACTTTGGAGATGAAAACGCAGGCCGCTCGCGTTGTCAGTCATGATTTCGGCGCCACACCAAGCCAACTTGTCGAAGCCAACGATGCCACCATGCAGATGATTGGGACCGTTATTCAGTGCAAGCGTATACGTTCGTCCGTCCAATTGGAATTGGCCCTGTGCGATCCTGTTGCAAAAACGACCCACTGTCGAACCGAAATAGGGATGGCGCGCAAGATAACCATCCAGCGTCGGATAACCCAAGTTAACATTTGCGAGCTGTCCGTTGCGATCAGGCACATTGACACTGACCAGAATGGCACCGTAGTCAGTCACAGAAATGCTATTGCCAAAGCGATTGGTCAGCGTGAAAAGGGAAATTGATTGGCCTTCGGGAGTCTTGCCAAAATCAGATCGATGTAGGTTCATTAAGGACTTTCCGTGAACGCTTGGGGGCGCTGTAGATGCGCAGTTGAAATTGAGCTAAGAAAGCATTGTGGCCAGTTTTAACCGTTCGCCAAGCGGACGTTGGCCCACACACAAGTAGCACCCATTGGGTTTCAGCTCTACCCAAAGTAGCGTTTTCCATAATGGTGCTCTGAGAGCAATGTAAAATCGAGCAACAACTCTACGCCTTGAGCAACATTATTCGGACGCAACCAAACGCACTTAATCGACCAACATGACAGCCGCAAAAGTGTGCGATCCGTTAGAAGCCTTTCCCGAGCACCAAGCTTGGCTGCGCACGACGCTACAAGCGCGGTTGGGGTGCGCGCACGAAGTCGAGGAGGTCATGCAAGAAGTGGCGATTGCGGCGGCGACTCAGTCGGCTAAACAGCAGCCGGTCGAGCGGGTGGCGCCCTGGTTGTACCGCGTCGCCCTTCGACAAATGATGCTTTTCCGGCGAAAAGCGGGTCGGCGCAAGCGGCTGATCGAAAACGCCGCAAGACTCTCGCCGGAGACGGATTCACACAGTCGCACGCGCGAACCGCTGGAATGGTTGATTAGTTTGGAGCGACAAAAGGAAGTTCAATCGGCGATGAGCCAAATGTCGGAACGCGATCGCCAATTGTTGATGTTGAAATATGTGGACGGGTTGTCCTACGGAGAAATCGCTCAACGGATTGGAGTAACTGCGAGTTCGGTGCAATCGCGATTGCACCGAGCGCGTGCGTTGCTGCGCGAGAGGTTATTAGGTACGGAATAATCGCAATTGTTTGTAGAGGTTGTGATGAAAAATAGTCAGTCGAACATTGGTGAACACTTAATTGATGATCTGGTTTCAGGTCAGTTGACAGGCGAGCGGTATAGGGCTGCGTTACTTGCTTTAGAGGCAGAGCCAGCCAAGTGGCGAGACTGTGCGTTGGCATTTCTTGAGGAGCAAGCCTTGCGAAGTGAGTTGCATGCGTTGGCTCAGGGCACGATCAATTGGTCTACAGAATCGTCCCTTGAGAGCGTCGCTTCCGTTGTGGCGAAACCGTGGCAACTTGACAATAAGATCACGCTTCTATCGACATCGTCGCATCCATCGGCCAGCGGTTTTACAAGAATATTATCGACGGCGGCTCTGTTGCTCGTCAGCTTCACGGTTGGTTGGTTGGGGTCGGAGGTCATAGCGGAACGCCAGCGAACAGCGCTCATTGATTCGGGAACAAGTTCCGCTGTGCAGGTCCCAACAACAACGTCGCCCACGCTAAGTCCCAAATTGGAACCACAATTTGTCGTTGATCGCCCTGGAGCCTTTGATAGCGGCATTCCTCGGTCGATTCGCGAATTGGAACGCAATGGAAGAATAAGTGTCAAGTCATACGAAATGATGGTGCCGACGACACTCGAGGACGGCTCGTCGGCATTTATTCCAGTTCAACAACTGATATTAAGTCGCGGTACGGTTGAGTCGTACTGAAAAAGTACCGCTACATGCATTGCAGACCGGCAACAGTTAGGTGCCGCTCGAGTTCATAATTACGGCGGAAATTCAACGTTAGATTCAGAGGAGATGGAAATGCGTGTAAGGTTTATTAAATTTTGGGTAATCGCTGGCGCGATGTGGGCAGCAGTCTGTAGTTTTGGGAATCGCTTGCAAGCGATGCAGGCGGAGACAAACACGCAAGAGCGCGAGTTCGCATTCGTCGTTGTTAGCGACGAGGAGGATACGGAACAGAAAATTGAACACACGGATGCACCGAAGTTCTGGTTAGGTATCTCGCTCAAACCGGTTGAAGGAGACCTGGCAAAATACATTGGTTCGAGCGATGGCGTATTGGTTGATTCCGTATATCCCGATAGTCCAGCTAGCAAAGCGGGATTAGAGCAGGGTGACATTATTGTCGCCGTTGGAGAAGAGAAGCTGACGGATCCGAAGTCATTACTGACGCAAATGTTGAAGGTGAAAACTGCCGAGGATGGCCGAGCGCCAACTATGAGACTGAAAGTGCTGCGCAAGGGAGAATCAAAAGCGATCGATTTGACGCCAGTCGTCCGTCCGCCCGAGATAATGAAAATTACTGTCAATACCGAGGGATTTCCGCACGAGTTGCTCACCGACGATGTCAAAGGGGTACAGGGGCTCACATTCGACTTGAACAATAAGTCGCCTGAAGAGATCGAAAAGATGATTGAGAAACTGCATGGTGCGAACTCGGATGTGCGCATCCTTCGTTTCGGAACGCCAGCCAAAGTACCTGGCGATGCAAAAGCCACCATAAAAATGGAGATTCACAAGTCGGTAGACGGCAAGAACCTTGAGATCAGCATCAATCGCGAAGGCGAAGGCCCAGCAAAGGTCACGGTCGTTCGCGATGGCGAGTCGAAGGAATATTCCAGCGACAAAATGGAAGACATGCCCGAAGACATTCGCAAGATGGTCACAGAAATGCTAGAGAAAAAAGGAAAAATCAAGGTCGAAGGATTCAAACTTGGTGCTGATAAGGATGCGAAGGTGAACGAGGATGGCAAGCAAGTCAAAGATCGACTAGCGGAGATAAGGGAGCGAATCGCCTTGATCGGGCCCACTGGAAACGTTGAGCTGGGAGGGGTCTTGGACAAAGAGATGGCTGAAAAGGTCAGGTCAATGGCGAAAGAACTCGCGGCACGTGCGGAACAGTCCTCGAAATGGGCGCAAGCCGCAGCGGCGATGCCAGTGGAAGTAAAAGAGCTAAAGTCCCAAGTCGAATCACTACGCGCCGAGATAAAGGAACTGCGTGAGCAACTGAAGTCGACCCTCAAACAAACTTCGGACAAATAGACGCGTTGGAAATTATAGTTGTAGGGTGGGTTGGGGAACGAAACCCACCATGACCCTAGAGCGGGTGTTTAGCGGTTGGTCTCGTACCTCGACCCACCCTACAATCCGATTCCATTACAATCAATAAATTGATCAATTTGGGTCCAACTTAGCCACGATCTTGTTGGCTTCAGTCAACGCTGCTGCCCGAACCGATTCCAGCGTCACCGGCGCGCCACCACGGTCCAGGCTGACGTCAGCGGCTTCCATGAAGGTAAACATTTCGATCGTCTCATCAGTTGGGACAGGAGCTGCGCCACCCGCAAAGAAATCGAGAATTCGCATCACCAGCGGCGCGTAACCGTCGTACTTCCCGCCTACGTCGATCGCCTTCGAACCAAAAACGACTAGGCCATAGTCGGCTTTCCCATCCCGAATACCCCGAAATGTTCCAACGCGACCATCGCCCCACTGGCCAGCCACGAAGTCAGTCCCCTCCGTGTGTATCCGTGTCACTGATTTACAACCCGTTCCCATGGCCGTGTACAGCGACTCGACGCCATGGACACCGTACCAATAAAGATCCGTATGGGTAGGCTCCAACGAACACGGGCCCCAGCTCGCTGCGCCAACAACCTGCCCCTTTAATTCCGGATCTTCGCGCCAGCGAATCGTGCCGGCACTAAAACGTAATGAAGAACTGCTGAACCACTTGGCCTTGTATTTCTTTGCCAGCAGATCAATCGCCAATGCATCCGCCAGATTCCCAGCCAGCGGCTTGTCGATAAAAACCGGCATACCCGCGCGAAAGACTGGCAAGACCTGCTCGAGATGCTTGCGACCATCTACACTTTCGAGCAACACTGCATCCACTTTTGTCAAAAGCGAATCGATCGAATCAACGACCTCGATTCCCATGTCCTTCAATTGCTGGGTGTAACCCGCCACGCGGTCCCGACTGGTAGGCAAGTCATCACTCCCGCCAGGAAACGCCGCCACAACTTGCATCTCCGCCAGCCTACCCTTTCCATCCGGATCATTAATAAGCTTTGCAAAAGCAGGTACATGTGACGTGTCGAGCCCAATCATACCCAGTCGCATTTGCTTGACCTCTTGTGCGTTCAACGACGAGCCAACGCCTGCACAGCACAATACAACACAGGCGACCCATCCAGTTGGTAATAGCTTTGATTTCATGGTTTGACTTTTTAAGGAAGATATGGCGTAAGCTTCCAGCTTGCGGGCTCTGCTGAGCACTTAGGGATGCGGCGATGATATCCTGGCAAGCAGGAAGCTTACCCCACTTTAGTTAGCTCCCATCGCTGAGCGGTTGCGAACTGCGGAGATACGCGAAGAGATCGCGAATCTGTTGCTCACTTAAATTGTCCAGCAAACCCTCGGGCATCAACGATTGGGGTTGTGGCTTCATCGATTCAATTCGATCACGCTCGATCGTATACGATAGTCCATCGACTGCCCGCAACGTTACTTGATCCGGCGAATCTTGCTCGATGAATCCAGTGAGTAGTTGTCCAGAATCGTTGAGCAGCGCGTAGCTTTGATAGCCCTCGCGCACTTCGAGACTGGGACCGACAATGTTCAACGTCAAGGTTGCCAGTTGGTCGCGCTGATAACCGGTGAGGCTTGGTCCGATTTGGCCGCCACCGTCGAATAATGTGTGACACCTTCCGCAGGATTGCATGTAGAGTTTCTTGCCAACGTACGGGTCGCCGTTGCCACTCTCGATCAGCGTGGCAATTTTATTGACAAGCAATTTCGCTTTCGGTAAATCCATCGTCCCGCTCACTGGATAGATTTTTTCTAGACGTTCAAGCAAGGCATTGTCGTTATGGAGACGCATACTCCTCACAACTTCCAATGGGACATCAGCCGCACCAACTCGCTGCTTTTCTACAGCGGCAATCCAATCCGCGGTCCATTCAGGCCGCGAAGCAAGCAATGCCCCAACAGCCAATCGCGTGTCCGTCGACATTGTGCTCCACTGCGACAGCAGTGGTTCCGCAATTGCGTCACGACCTATTGCCAGTGCTGCGACAGCTGACGACTTGATAGCTTGAAGTTTGTCGTCAGCGACCAAACGCAAAAGCGCAGCTGTTAATTGCTGTGACGTTTTTTTATCTGAAGGCTGCACTTGACCCAAGATCTGAAGCAATTGCACGCGTTCCGGTTGTGGATGCCCGCTGTCGCCCACCACTTTGATGGCTTGGTCGAAAGCCGCTTGATCACCGCGCCGCAAGCGCAAAGCCAATGATGGTTGTCCAAGTTCTATCAAACTATCGAGCACCGCATCTGGAACTGAAGCCAAGGTGCGACCTTCAAACGCTTCTTCAAAGCCGACACTAAGCGGTGTTACTGCGCGCGCCCTTCGTTCCGTAGACAATTTTTTAACACTCCGCAACAAACCCGCGAGATTCGCCATCGACGCGGCGCCACCTTTGAGTGCCCAGCGTTTGACCAATTTCGGCGCAATCTGCGAAACATACAACTCTCGATCCCATAGCGAATCAACCTTTAGCAGATTCCGCTCGACAACCTGGTAATCGTCGGCATGCTTTTCTACCAACCACCAAATCAGGTGCGGGAGATGCAAATCATCGCGCGGTAGGTCACGGTCCAGCAGCGCCGCGGCTAACGCAATTGCCATCTCCGCTGGCAAACGTCTGGCTGAGCAGGCAATTTGGCTTAACACTTGCGGATCTTGCTCGCGAGCGGCCAATGCCAACAAAGCTATCAGAGTTTGCGGTTCCACCAGTTCGTCGTCGCAAACCAAACGTACCGCCCAAGCTCGTACATCCGCAGAAACATGCTGGGTGAGTGCAGCCGCCTTAATTGCAGCCTGCTCATTCGTTGAGCGCTGCGGGATCGTATCAGCGATCCAGCCGCACAAGTGCATTGTCCACAGTGCTTCGAGCGCCGTTTGCCCTGTCGCATGCAATAATTTGTTCAGCGAATCTCGCGCGGTACCTCGCAGTGGATGCTCAGCAATCAACTGTCGCGAGTGGGCTCGCTGCCAACGATAAGGATGCTTAAGTCGCTCGAGCAACCAAGCGAGTGACTCCGCGTCTTGGCCGCGCGCTTTCTGCGGTTCCCAAACAGCACCTGGCGACGCTCCCGCGATACGATAGATCCTTCCATGTTCCTTATCAAGCTTGCCGACATGTGCGTAGAGATGCGCCACTTGAAAGTCATACCAATCGCACACATATGCGGCTCCATCCGGACCGTCGGTAATCGCAACCGGACGAAACCACTTGTCCGAGGTCTTTAGCGCCAATTCAACGTCTTCGGTTCGATATGTCGACCCGCGCGGAATTAACTTTGTATTGACCAAAGTACCGTGCAGCGGATCCACGCACAGCAGCGAGTCGGGCATTTGCGCTTCGAGATTGGTTCCTTTCGCCGCCAGCATCGTATGTGTAAATCGCTGGATCGGAGCGTGTTCCATCGGCATTAAATAGCCGAACGAATAGGGGTTTGACAAGTTACCATGCTTGGAAAATCCTTTACGAAAGTAGCCGCCCTGAACGTAATGAAAACCTCGAGTGTCTCCGCCATTGTGCCCGGAGAATACTCGCCCTAAATCATCAAACGCTACACCAAACGAGTTGCCGCCTCCTTCGGCAAAGATCTCGTACTTTCTTAAATCGGGATGATAGCGCCAGATCAATTGTCCCATACTCTTATGTGGCGGGGCGCTCGATCCGTAATTCGAAACAGCTGCCGAAACCGTGCTCCCTTGAGCCGCATACAACCAACCGTCAGGCCCCATACACAAACTATTGACGACAGAATGCGTGTCCTCCAAACCGAATCCCTGCAAATGAACTTCCGGTGGCCCGTCCGCCTTCAAATCGCCGTTGGAATCGGGATAAAACAGAAGGTACGGCGGTTGCAGGATCCAAGCTCCGCGCGATGTCGGAACAACCGATGTGGCGATATTCAATCCCGAGACAAAATCGCCAACCTCTTTGTATTCGCCTGCGTCGCCATGAGTTTCAAACAGTGTTATTCGATCGGCTCCAGGCACATCTTGCCCTGGCGGTTTGGGCATTCGATCATAAACGATACGCCAGAAGTTATCGCGACTCAGCTGCTTGATGCCCGCCGGTTCCGGATACTGCAGATACTGCACAACCCACAAGCGTCCATCAACATCGAAGGTCGCAAACAGCGGCTGACGTACTGTCGGTTCAGCCAATAGCTCTGTAATTTGTAGCCCGGAGCTGGTAACAAACTGTTTCAGCGATTCAGCTGGCGCGAGCGCGGGCCCATCGGGTTGGTCTTCTTTTTGCTGAGCGAAACCGGTTGTGGAAATTATCGCGAGTGCAATTAACCAGCAAAGGTGCGCAAGGGGGCGAACGAGCATCAAGTAAACTCCGTCTGCGGGGTGGCTATGGAAGGAAGGTTTTTTTCGGGGCGGGACGGGCATGCTTAGTTTAACATCTGGACGCTCGATTCACTAACTAATTCTCCAGCGCAATTTGTGCATTTTCAAATCACCGAGCAGGTTGAATTGTCTGCTCCAAAACCCGCGGCTAACGCCGCTAACGCCGACGGCTCACTAAAACGAAAGCCTCTTACATCGCGCGGCTTCCCGCCCGCTTTGAAAGCGTCGTAGACCACGGATCAACGTAGTCGGTCTTTAATGAGTTGCAGGGTTGAGGTTGGAGTAGCGCTACGATGAATCGCTGAACTCAGGGCAACGCGCGTGCATCCACTTTGGAGCACTTCGTCCAAGTTGCTGGCGTCAATACCGCCTATCGCGAAGGCAGGAATCGTAATTTGCTTGGCAACTTGACGCAAGAACTGCGTGCCTGGGAACGCGTCAAACAATTTTGTTTCCGAAGGAAACGTCGGACCGCAACCGATGTAGTCCGCGCCAATTTTTTCGGCCGCCACGGCTTGTTCAATGGAATGCGTCGATAGGCCGATCAACAAGTCGGGTCCGGCGATACGACGAGCGTCCGCGTAGACCATGTCGTCCTCGCCAAGATGCACACCGGCCGCGCCGCTGGCGAGCGCAACGTCGACTCGGTCGTTAATGATGAGTTTTGAATTGGTGGTGGCGAGCGCTTCGACAGCCGCACGGGCGTAGGCGACTAAGCGGCGACCATCGCAGGTTTTGTCACGCAACTGCAGCAGATCCGCGCCGGCTTCGGCGAACTGACGCACGGCGGTAGCGAAAACATCGATCGGCAGCGAACATTCGACCAGCAGATAAAGATTCGCAGCGCTTGCAACATTGTTCCTACGAAGCCGCAATTCAAGCTGCGCCAAAATATCATAGGCTTTGTAACGCAGCGATTTAAAATCGAGCCCGCTTGCAACGTCGATCAACTTCGAGAATTCTTCCAGACATCGCAGCGATTGGCCGACGCGCTCGCAAGCGGCACTGATGATGGCTTGCCAGTCCGCGCGCTCGCTCTCGGTGTCCGTTGTGTGCCCTGTACCTGCGTCGGTTTCGGTACTGCGCGCCGCGAGCCGCTGCGCTCGATTGAGCTTCGCAATCGCAGCCGCCAACTCATGCCGAAGCGATTTGGCCCACAGCGATGCGACGGAATCTTCTCGAATCAATCGCGCCACGTCTTCGATCGTCCGCAACCCTTCGGCTGCTCGATTTGCGTTGACATCTAGAACTCGCCAAATGAATGCATCTGCCACTGGGACTCCTGGTTTGATTTAGGGCATTGTACCAACAAGGTGAACATTTTCGTCAACGCAATCTGGCACCTCTCGGTCATCGCGGGGTTTAGTCCTCGTCAGCGAGTTTCTTTCATTTAACCGCGTGCGCATAGGGCCGCGATGTCGGTAAATCGCGGGGCGATGCCCATGCGGTTAAACGACATATTCTCCCAACTTTTTGAATCGAGATGGTGCCTTATAGCGAGGAGTGTCCGAATTCACGGGCTTTTCGAGCCAACGTACTTCATGGTCGCATCCGGCAGATGCGACCCACGGTGCGACACTCCTCAGGGCGTCCCTATTGGTAATTCTAGGGTGTCAACACACGGACGCGATGATTCTCCGAGTCGCCAATGAGCAACTCGCCGCTGGGTAACCAGCATACACCGTGCGGTCGCTTGAGCAATCGCGCTGTCGGCTGGTCACCATCGCCATTAAAACCGGGTTCGCCTTTCGGTGAACCTGCGATCGTGCTGACGATGTTTGTCTTGAGATCGACCCTACGAATCGCGTGATTCTCTGTGTCCGCAATATACAATGCTATGCCGGGATTTACGGCTGCACCCTTCGGTCCATTTAGCTTGCAGAGCTTGGCGTCGCCATCGTCGCCTGCAAAACCCTTCTGCCCTGAGCCCGCAACGTGATGGATCTTGCCAGTGGCTCGATCAATGCGCCAAACACTGTTCCCCTCGCGAAGTACGATCCACAAATTCTGTTTATCGATCGCCAACGAACGCGGTCCTTCGAGCGTTTGCTCAATCGCGGCTGCCCCATCGTTGGGTCGGCCCTTTTTGCCAATGCCACAAATCGTCGTAATCTTGCCACTGGTCAAATCGACTCTGCGAATGCAGTGATTCATCAAGTCCGCCACGAACAGCTCCGTACCATCGACAGCAATACTGTAGGCTTGATTCATCTTGGCATCGACGGCCGGTCCCGCATCACCGCTGTAGCCCGATTCGCCGGTTCCGGCGATTGCTTTCCACCTGCCGCTGGCGTCCACTAAGCCAACGCGGTTGTTACGAGTGTCAGCGATGTAGATGTTGTCGTTTGTGTCGACGCGAACTTCGTGCGGCTGGCTCATGGCCACGGCAGTCGCTGCCTCGCCGGTTTTTCCAGACATGCCTTCGGCCCCGCTGCCAGCGATCCATTCGATCTGTATTCGATCCGCACTCAACCGATAGATCACATGTTGATCGAACGAAGCGATGATCAAGTTGCCGTGTGAGTCCGGTTCGATGCCGAACGGATTGCTGATCGCGACCGCAGTTGCCGCGCCCCGTTTTTCGGCTGGGCCGCTTTTACCCGAGCCAGCGATCGTGGTGATCTTTGAAAAGTGAGATTGCGCTTGCGCGTTATTTATCGAAAAGAAAAGAAAAATAGCGATTGACAAGTGTGTTTTTTTCATTTCAGCAACTTTAAGTTTTATAAAAGGAGACTGGCAGACCTACGCACTTCGAAACCTCAACAGTTGATCACATTTACAGCCAATCCGCCAAGGCTGGTTTCCTTGTACTTCGATTGCATGTCGACGCCGGTTTGGCGCATCGTTTCGATGACTCGATCAAGCGGGACACGATGCGTACCATCTCCGTACAACACCGCTAGCCGGGCGGCGTTGATGGCTTTCACGGCGCCCATCGTGTTGCGTTCAATGCAGGGTACTTGGACTAAGCCGGCGATGGGATCGCAGGTTAGACCGAGGTTATGTTCCATGCCAATTTCGGCCGCATTCTCAATTTGGTTGGGCGTCCCACCCATCACAGCCGCCAGTCCAGCGGCGGCCATCGAGCAAGCAACTCCCACTTCACCCTGACAGCCCATTTCAGCGGCTGAGAGCGAAGCGTTGCGTTTGTAGAGCATGCCGACTGCGGCGGCGGTCAGCAGGAAATCGCGAATCCCCACAAGACTCGCGCCTGGATAAAATTTCTCGTAGTAACCGATCACGGCTGGGATCACTCCAGCAGCGCCATTTGTGGGCGCCGTGACGACGCGTCCACCTGCAGCGTTCTGTTCATTGACGGCCAGCGCGAACAATGTCACCCAATCCATACGCTCAAGCGGATCGGCGGTGGCAGCCAACTCTGGGTGCGCGGTCAGCTTACGATAGATCTCTGGTGCACGCCTTTGTATGTTCAATCCGCCAGGCAGAATGCCACCTGTCCTACAGCCAACCTCGATACTCTCCTTCATTGCATGCCACAATTCGTCAATGCCCGCTTCAATTTCACTTTGTGAGCGGTGCTGCAACTCGTTGTTCATCACCAGCTGGCTGATCGACAAGCGATGCGCGTGGCATTGTGCGAGCAACGACACACATGACGTGAACGGGTAGGGAACTTCCGCGTCTGGCGCGGGAGATAAATTCCCGGGCGCTTGTAATTCACGAGCCTCAGCGACGAAGCCGCCGCCCACGGAAAAGTACTCTCTATTGAGCAGTTCGTTGCCATTTGCATCAAACGCAATGCAACGCAGTCCATTTGGATGCTGGGGGAGGAACGTGGTGCGATTGAAAATCAAATCCCTCTTCAGGTTAAACGCAACTTGGTGCTTTCCCAGCCACTCCAGTGTTTGACTACTCTCGATGGTTGCAAAGCGCTCGTCGATGGTGTGCGGATCGATTGTTCGCGGCAATTCGCCACACAGGCCCATAATGACTGCCCGATCGGTACGATGCCCCAGCCCGGTCAGTGACAACGAACCGAACAGTTCCACCGAAATGCGCGCGACCGATAATGGATCTAGCGCTTGCTCCAGCAACTGGACAAAACGATTTGCAGCGATCATCGGACCAACCGTATGCGAGCTGCTGGGTCCGATTCCAATTTTGAACATATCGAAAAGACTGATCACGCGAAAGACTTCCTGCTCAGGGGAGTGAACATGTAAGGTTAGGCTTGGTTTCAAAAGGTCTGTGACCCTTTGGAGGGCAGGTAAAATCCCTGACAAAAGAACATATCCGGAGAGGTCAGCCCCCTTTTGCGACAAAGCCTAACTAATTTGTATTGTGGAGGGACAACCTCGTTACACTGGCTGCGCCGGAGGCACATGGGCGCGAATATTGGATTACCATTTACAGCCTGTAGTTTACCGAAGTTCGGTTGCTTTAGTTATCGTCCGGTTGAACAATGTCTGTTAACTTTGAGGCCGTTCTTGAACAGCACACAAAACAATCCTCCTCAACTTGGCATCTGGACGCTGGCGGCATTGGTTGTCGCAAACATGATCGGGGCTGGAGTTTTTACTTCCAGTGGTTATTCGTTAGCCGCTTTGGGCAATCCGGCGCGGGTGATGTTGGCGTGGTGGTTGTGTGGCATATGGGCGATTTGCGGCGCGATCGCCTATGGTGCGCTCGTGTCTCGGTTGCCGATGTCGGGTGGCGAATACCTGTTTCTCAGCCGATTTTGCCATCCGTCGATCGGGTTTTTAGCGGGCTGGATTTCATTGATTGCTGGGTTTACGGCACCCATCGCATTGGCCGCAAAAGGGGCTGCCATTTACGGCGCGGGCAAGCAAGATCCGCTTACTGAGCAATGCATCGCTGCCGGTGTGATTATCCTCGCAACGATCGCGTATTTGCTCGGCGTGACTTTTGGAGCACGAATACAGAACGCGATTGTGGCGATCAAATTGTTGTTGCTGGCAGTGATCATTGTGTTCGCGTTTACTGTCGCAAGTGCCACGGGTTGGCAGGGAGCGGTGCTGCCGGGTCGCGATCCTGGTTGGTTACCTGAGAGTTTTTCAGCTTGGACCGTCTTGCTCGGTTCGATGTCATGGGTCGCACTCAGCTACACTGGGTTTAATGCAGCGGTCTATGTAGCGGGCGAAGCCAAGGACGCTGCGAAGAATGTCCCGCGCGCGATGTTGCGCGCCACATTGGTTGTGACGTTGATCTACCTCTTGCTCAATGCTGCGTTTGTTTACGCACCGGCTCCTGATCTGATTGCTGGTCAAGAAGAGGTCGCGGCGATCGTCGGTCGAGCCGTAGGCGGCCCGTCGTTTGAAAGGCTGGTGCGATTTACGATAACGTTGGCGATGTTGACCAGTGTCTTTGCGATGTTGTTGGCGGGCCCGCGTGTTTACCAAAAGATGGCTGAAGACGGCGTGATGCCCAAGTTCTTCAACGCCGATGGTGCCACTCCTCGACTGGCAACGGTCTTTCAAGCTGTGCTGAGTATTGTTGCAGTGTTCGCCGCCGAACTGTTGCAATTGATGAAGTATCTCGGACTTACTCTTTCAGCTTGCGGAGCGCTAGCTGTGCTATCACTATGGTGGGTGCGAAAGCACTTGCCCGACGCCAAGCCGCTTCAATGGTGGGAGAACTTGGCGTTGAGTATCTACGTGCTCATTACGCTGGCGATTCTAGCGGCCTCGTACGAAACGCATCGAGCCGAATTCTATGCGATGTTGATTACCTTCGGAGTTGGAATTCTGTTCTATGCGGGCTGGAGTTGGATGTCGTTTGCGCGTAGCAAGTCGAAGCATTCCCGCTAAACTTCGCCGCGAGCGTCATCCCTCGTTCTATCGAAGTAAGTGAGACGTGCGGCACCGCGAAAAGTTTGTGGTATCTTGTTCAGCGCGGGTGCAAATTGACTTTCACGGAACTGTACAGTAAACGACCTCCACAGTGGGATTTGAAAAATGTTGCTTCATGAAATGACGTGGCCAGCCATTGCTGACCTTTCAAAAGACATGCCAGTTGTGATTCCAATCGCGGCAGTCGAACAACATGGACATCACTTACCGATCTACACCGACAGTATGTTGTGCGGTGAGATCGTGCGACGTGTTGAACAATCCATGGGCAACCAAATTCTGATCGCCCCTTTGATGTGGTTGGGAAACTCGCATCACCACATGGATTTTGCGGGAACGCTTTCGGCATCGCCGCGAGTCTATTTGGATCTGCTGGTCGGGTTACTCGACAACTTGATCACTCATGGATTCAAACGCTTGTTGATCTTGAACGGCCATGGTGGCAACGACGTGCCGGGCAAGCAAGCGATTTTTGAAGTGCGGCAGGATTATCGAGAGCGCAAAGACCTACTTCTGCTGTTCACAACCTACTGGTCATTGGGAACTGAGCCCTGGAAGGCGGCACCGGACATTCAGCAACGTGAGATGGGGCATGCGTGCGAATGGGAGACATCTATGATTTTGAGGATCGCACCGCAATTGGTTGGTGCTTACAAAAACGCGCCTGTGGTAGAGCCTGGCAACCCCTTTTCTCCGGCGTCTCGCGGGTGGATTACTAAGGATCGGACCGTGCCCGGCCACATCGGTTGGCCGCATTTGGCATCTGCGGAAAAAGGCGAAGCTTTATTTGCCGCATTCAGCGAAGACGTGCAGAGTTTGCTACAACGTATGCTTCGTTGGGACGGAATTTCTTGGGAGGGGTAACATGCTTGATCGTCGTGAATTCGCTCAAACGATTGCGGCTGGTGCGTTTGGTTTGACCGCACTCGGCGCTGTCGCACGCGCGGCAACGCCGCGCAAAAAAATCGCGTTTCTGGGCACCGACGTATTCCAGCACTCGCATTCACAGCATTTTCTCGATCGGCTGGCGATGGGTTATGCGATGGGCGGCAAGTGGCATGAGCCGCGTGTGGAATTAGCCTCGGTGTATATCGCTCAGTTCAACGACCACGACATCGGCAAGCAACGCATCGAACGCTACGGTCTGAAGCAATTCTCGAGCGTTGAGGAAGCGTTGACGTTGGGCGGTTCCAAATTGGCGGTCGATGGCGTGGTGATTATCGGCGAGCATGGTCAGTATCCGAAAAACGATCTTGGCCAGACAATGTATCCGCGATACGAGTGGTTCAAGAAAGTTGTCAAAGTCTTCGAAGCTAGCGGACGTGCGGTGCCCGTTTTTAATGACAAGCATTTGTCGACGGATTGGGCGGAGTGTGCCGAGATGGTGGCTGACTCAAAACGGCTCAGGTTTCCTTTCTATGCCGGCTCGTCGCTACCGGTGACCTGGCGACTGCCTTGCTATGAAATGCCGCTGAACACTCCGCTGAAAGCGAGTGTTTGTGTGGCCTACGGTGGCGTCGACAGTTATGACTTCCATGCATACGAAACGGCGCAATGCATGTCCGAGCGGCGGCTTGGTGGCGAAGTGGGCATACGCAGTTTGCAAGCCGCCAAGGGTGAAAAACTGTGGTCGCTGCTGGACGATCCGGCGCGCTCGACGACGCGCGAACTGTTTGTTTCCGCACTTAGTCGCAGTCACAATTTACCTGTCGATACCGGTTACCCTACAGCACCGGTAACCTTTGAATGGGCCAAGAAGACGCTGCCCGATACGATCGGATTTTTGATTGAACATCGCGATGGTTTTCGTACAGGCGCATTTCTCACCTCGATTCGCGATTTCAACTTTGCGGGCCTGCGAGCGGATACAGGCGAGATTATCGGTTGCCAGATGTACTTGCCCATGCCAGGCAGCAGTGCGACAACCGCTGACTTTTTTACGCCCTTGATTCGTCATGTTGAAGATATGATCATCTCCGGTTCAACGATTTATCCCATTGAACGAACTCTATTAACCTCCGGGATGGTGATTGCCGGCGTGCAATCACTGGCGGCTGGAAAGATGATCGAGACACCCGAGATGTCTGTCGTATACAAAGCGCCTGAAGCATCGATGTTCTATCGAGTTTGAAAGTTATTCATCCGTAGAGAGGTTTATAATGCCAACTGAAACAGGAATTCAAACTTTGCAGCGAATTTCGCGCCGCGCGTTCGCAACGCTAGGCGCGACGGCAATGGCTGCTGCACTTGGGCGCCCAACGCATGCTGCGAAACTCGAAGACAACTGGATCGATGCCCATGTGCACGTGTGGACGCCGAATACGGCGAAGTATCCGCTAGCCGCCAAATACAAAGTTGTTGACATGCAACCGCCGAGTTTCACGCCAGAAGAACTGTTCGCGCATTGTAAACCGGTCGGCGTGAAACGCGTGGTGTTGATCCAGATGAGTTTTTATCAGTTCGACAACGGTTACATGCTGGACATGATGACCGCACATCCGGGAGTGTTCTCGGGTGTCGGGATCGTTGACCATCTGGCAAGCGACGTGGTCGCCAAGGTGCGAGACCTTAGAAAAGCCGGCGTGCGAGGACTTCGTATTTATTCGGAAAGTGTGGTTAAGGCGGGTAAGGAAATGGAAAGCCTGTGGAAGATTGCGGCAGATGAGAACATCGCAATCTGTACACTGATCAACCCAGCGGACATTGGAGCCGTGGATAAGCTGTGCGAGAAATTTCCGTCCACAAAAGTGGTTATCGATCACTTTGCAAGGATCGGGGTAAGCGGTTCCGTGGAACGCGACCCGCTGGATGCGCTATGTCGACTGGCGAGATTTCAGAAGGTGCATGTAAAAACATCCGCGTTTTATGCACTTGGTAGAAAAGCGGCTCCTTACGACGACCTCGGGCCGATGATTCGTCAAGTTCGCGATGCCTTCGGTGCGGATCGGCTGATGTGGGCCAGCGATTGTCCCTACCAAGTTCAAGGCGCGCACGCCTACGAGCCAGCGCTTGCCCTGATACGTGACCGACTCGACTTTTTAACCGCCAGTGAACGACAAGCGATATTGCGGGGGACCGCTGAAAAGGTGTTTTTTACTTGACCCTGGGTATGCGTTGAGCTTGTCGGAATTACGATTGGTAAGTCAAATACAGCCTTTCGTAACCCCATTTCAGATTCCACAGGCAGAGTTCATGGATACGCGTACGATTACTCCCGCACGCTTGGCCGAAAGCGTCATTGCGGTTCCACCATTGGCTCGCAAGGCTGGCCTGACGATCGATCGCGCGGAGAATCAACGATTAGTGCGGTACATCGAGGAAGGGGGCGTGAATACGTTGCTCTACGGCGGAAATGCTGTGCTCTACCACACGCGGCTCAGTGAGTACGCTCTGCTGCTGCAAATGCTGACCGAGATCGCCGGGCAAAACACTCTCATGGTCCCTTCGGTCGGTCCGGCGTTCGGAACGATGATGGACCAAGCTGAGATTTTGCGGGATTTCGCATTTCCGACTGTCATGATACTACCGCAACGTGAGATCGCCGATGAGCACGGCATTGCGTCCGGTATCCGGCGCTTTGTAGATGCATACGGCAAGCCGATTGTCTTGTACCTCAAGCATGATCGTTGGTTGTCACCGGAACTTGTCGGCAAGATGTATCGCAGTGGAATTATCAGTTGGATCAAGTACGCGGTAGTCCGTGATGAGCCGATCAACGACAACTATCTGCGCGAAGTGCTGCAACAAGTTCCAAGTGAAATTGTGGTCAGCGGTATCGGCGAACAACCTGCTATCATCCACTTGCGAGATTACGAAATCGGCAGCTTTACGAGTGGTTGCGTCTGTGTTAATCCGCAGCGGTCGATGGACCTGCTGGCAGCGATTAAGAGAAGCGACTTCGAGGCGGCCGAGCGAATTCGCCAACAATTTTGTGGGCTCGAGGATCTGCGCAACAGCATTCAACCGATCCGTGTGTTACATCGGGCTGTAGAGTTGGCTGATATTGCGAATACAGGTCCAATGATGCCGATGCTGGGCGAATTGGACGCCGCCCAAACGAGCCAAGTTGCGAGCGCTGCTATTGCATTACGGTGCATCACGTAAACAAAATTTGAGTGCGTTCGCCGCCAGCCATGGAATAGAACTGACCCACAGTCAGAATGTCGTCAACCTGATCACAAAGATCCTCGCGCTTGATGTCAAACATATCCATCGCGAGTTTGCATCCGTAGATCTTGCCACCCGAATCGGAGATTATTTCGAGAAATTCTCCCACGGGCGGGATATCGAGTTTCTCCATTTTTTTCTTCATCAGCGAAGTGGCGAACCAAGAAACACCTGGAATTGCCCCCATCCAGGTTGGAAACGGTAGCGTCATCGGCAGACCCAGCATAGGCATAGCCATATTAAGCGCCGAGTTTCCTACCGTCGAGACTTTCAAAGAATGCATGGTCTTTTTGACGAGGCTATTCAGGCCGAAAAAGGTAAAGAACATCGAGGCTTCAATGCCTTCCATTCTTGCGCCATTTGCGAGGATAAGTCCTGGATAAATTGCGTCCAGTGAACCGCGACTAACCACGATCATAACCTTCTTCAAAGGCGTGCTAGTTTCTGAATGCATGCTTTTTCTTTCCCCTGCGTTAATAATCATTCCTTGACGCGTGTGTTCACTGCCTTAGATGCAGCCAACCGGCTTGGGAATTCCCGCGATTTTAGATGCCTTGTTGAGAGCTCCCCCGGGGAACAATTCGTAGAACTCTTTGATCGTCGTCACTCCGCTCTTTCCAATGCCGCGGATGGTCAAAGCAACACCTTTGGATTGTTGCTCGCGCAAATAGCGTATCAGCTTCATATGGGCTTCCGTCAACGGACCCACACTCTCTTCCTGCGCGATGGCGCTGGCGATCGATTCGTCCCATTGACTTGGGTCAATTAAATAGCCCTCTTCGTTCACTTCGACTTCTCGGCCCGCAACTTGTTTTTTCATGATTATCCCAGTAAAGCGTTTCTTCAACGTGTTGCAAGGGTAGAGCCGCGAGTTTGAGAAAGGTTACAATGGTCTCGGAATGAATCGCGAGATCGTACTTCAGGATTCCTTGTGTGTCTGCGAACGCTGCAATGGTATGATCCTAGGATGTGGCCTATCAACTAGTTTTTCGGACCCAATTGGTACGTACTATGCCAGCCGACATCGAGGTTACTTCGCAGAGCCCGGCATCGAAGAACTCCGGAATTGGACCGTCGCCCGGAACGGATGCCATCTCGTTGATCCTCAAACAAGCGGGCAAGACGGCCGATGAGGTGGCGGCGTTGGCGACGCTGGACGATGCAGATCGTAGTGCAGAGAAACAATTCTCGGGCGAAGCACCAACGATTACATCACTATTCGGAAATGTCAAAGCTAGCGAATTTGTAGCCGGTCGCTTCAGCCCGTCAGCTGAAGTTGCCAGCACGATGGCCGAGAGCCTCGAGTTCTTACTGAAGCGTAAACGCGTTGGTAATTTGGTTGATCATGAAAAAATGTTGTTTCATGCCGAAACACTTGCGGGATTGGCAAAACTGGGCTTCTTCGGATTGACTATCCCCAAACAATACGGCGGTAAGGGGGCCCAGTTAGGAGACCTCGGACCACTACTGCGAGCTCTGACGCTGGTGCATCCTGACTTGGCGGTGTTGTTCGAGGTCCATAATTTTCTCGGACCCGTCACGCCGCTGCTAGATTTCGGCACAGAAGCTCAAAAACAAGCCTTTCTTCCGAGGATGGCTAGCGGCGAACTATTGGGTTCATTTGCCTTGACAGAGCCGGGTGTAGGCGCGGATCCGAGTAAGCTTGCGCTCACGGCGCGTCGCGAGGGTAACAAGTACTTGATTTCAGGCGTTAAGTGGCCCATCACCAATGTTATCTACGGAGGGCTATGCATCCTGGTTTTGAAGCTGGAAGGGGCAGGTCTGGCCAACGGCCGCGATTCGGGCATGTTGATTTTTGAAGTGCCGAAGACAGACAGCGAGAGCTTTCGAATGATTCGCAATCGACTGACAGCTTTTGACTATCTTTGGAATGCGCGTTTTCGCTTGACGAATTACGAAGTCCCAGCGGATCGGCTCCTGGGCCCTCCAGGGAAAGGCCTGGCCCAAGCATTTAGCTCTTTGGCCAAGGGACGCGGTGGCATTTGTGTGAATAGCGCTGCCAAGATCTTCCGTTTGCTCGCACAGATCATTCTCGATCCAAACTCGGCGAAAGATTCCGGTGGTTTGACCAAACGCCATCAGCCAGGTGGCTGGGTAGCTTTTCGGAGCACGTTTGGCAAACCTATCGGGGATGCGCCGCGCATTCAGACATGGATCGGTCGCGCCACCTGTCATGCCTTGGCGAGTCGCACCTTGGGCGACCTGTGCTTTCGATTGGCCGCTAGAGGTATTCGCGATGAGACGATGGGTATGGTCGCCAAAGTCTATGCCACGAAGGCACTGCTACAGACAGCCATCAATGTCTACCAAATTCAGGGCGGACGATCCGTACATACCGACGAAAGGCGGCAAATGGTTCGGGCCGTAGGTGAAGCAGCTCTAAAGGAGGCAGGCCCGTTAATTGAGAACTACATTGGCGAGAATATGCATGAGTTTACTATTGCGACCGTCTATGAGGGCCCCAATCCTGTGCTCGCCGATGTAGGTGCTCCCAATGCCATGACGCGCAGTATTCGCGCTCAGTATCTGGAACCCATTGGATTGGCCGAAGTTAACGGCAAGTTTGGTTGGCTGGCAAAAGCTAGATTTGCTTGGTTCATAGCGAGAACTACTATCGGGTCTTGGAACCCTTGGGTAGGTTCCCGTGCTGGCATCGCAAACTTCTTCCCAGAGAAAAAACAAGTTGTTCAGCGTGCTTTGCGGCGCAATCGCGTTCTTGGCAGGCGCATCCTGATGATCATAGCCCGCTACCAAAAAAGTTTCATTGATCAGAGTTTTCTGTTGGGAGACGAAGGCGGTATTTTTGACCAACTATGCGCCTCGCTAGCCTCTTTAGTTTACACGCTTTCCTTGGACGAACCTCACCGTGAGTACCTTCAAGTCGCCCGCGCTTTGGACTTAGAGGCGCAATTGCGGTTGAAAGGTAGTAGTGATTCTCCGCAGCTGCAGCGCGCCTGGGCTGAAATTGGTAGACTGGTCATGCAGCCAGATTCGGCTTTGTTCACGGACCTGATCGGAGAACTGGAGGTCAATGATATTCCTCTTGATCCACGTTTCATCGATCGTTTTATCTAGGCTTTGTCTAAAAAGGGGTCTGACCCTCTCCGGGCATGTTCTTTTGTCAGTGATTTTGCATGCCCTCCAAAGGGTCAGACCCCTTTTGAGACAAAGCCTAGCGCTAGTGCAATTAGCTCACTCCCGCAGGATTAAAGTAGCCCGGCTCAGCCCCCGTTTTCCACTTGATATTGCAGCCAATGCTTGGTCGCTGAGGCTGTGGGATTTCTTTTCCAGCCAACAATGCATCGAGAGCTGCGCGCAAATCTCTGCCCGTCGGCACGGTACCTTGCTTGGGCCGCGTATCATCCATTTGCCCTCGATAGACTAACTTAAAATCAGCATCGAAAACATAAAAATCCGGAGTACAAGCTGCTCGGTAAGCGGTTGCGACTCTTTGATCTGCATCGTAAAGATAAGGGAAGTGGTATCCTTGCTGCGCAGCTTCGACCTTCATCTTATCTGGCGCATCGTCAGGGTGATTGGCAATGTCATTGCTGCTGATTCCAACCACGCCGACCCCCAGTTGCTGATACGCATCGGTCATTTTCGCCAACTCCGGCGCGACGTGTTTTACAAAAGGACAATGGTTGCACATGAACACGACTAGCAATGCCTTGCGGCCTTGGAAATCGCGTAGTGAAACGATCTTGCCATCGTAATCGGGTAAATTGAAATCAGGTGCTGTTGTACCCAGGGGTAACATGGTGCTGGCGGTACGAACCATTGGCTTTTTTCCTCAGTTGTTTTTTAAAATTAGATTTTGACCTTGGTCTATATCGACTCAATCAATTTAGTCAGCGTACGGACCATGCAACCCGATGCGCCGGCATCGATATAGTTCTTTGACTTATCGGCAAAAGCAGGACCGGCAATATCGATATGTGTCCAAGGCTGGTCGGCCACGAACTCTTCGAGGAACTTCGCTGCCGTGATAGCACCTCCCCAGCGACCGTCACCGATGTTCTTAATGTCTGCCACCTGGCTTTGAATCTGTTCCTGGAAATGCGCGTGCATCGGCAATTGCCAAACCAACTCACCGACAGCACTCGCGGCTGATTCAATTTTTTCCGTCAAGGCGGCGTTATTGGTCATCAAGCCACAGATATCATTACCAAGCGCTACGACGCAGGCACCCGTCAAAGTCGCTAAATCGATAATTGCTTGCGGCTTCTCTTGCAAGGCGACGTCGAGCACATCTGCCAGAACTAATCGTCCTTCAGCATCCGTGTTCAGAATCTCAATCGTCTTTCCGCTCCGCGCCGTCAGTACATCGCCCAGCTTGAAGCAACTGCCGCTGACCATATTTTCCACTAAGCCGACCAACCCGACAACCGGCGTCGCGAGTTTCAAACGTGAAATCGTTTGCATTGTGCCAAGCACGGTGGCAGCGCCGGCCATATCGCATTTCATCGTCGTCATTCCCTCGGTCGGCTTGAGCGATAACCCACCGCTATCAAACGTTACCCCCTTGCCGACCAGCGCCAGCGGCGCCGTTTTCTTTGTTCCCGCATAGCGCAGTATTAACAAACGCGGAGGCCGAGCGGAACCCGCGTTGACTGCGAGTAACGCGTTGCAATTTTCGCGGCGCAGGCGCAATTCGTCCCACACTTCCAGCTCCAAACCGCATTCAATCGCCACCGCAGCCGCCCGTTTGGCAAACGCTTCGGGATACATATAGTTGGGAGGTAAATTCACCAGTTCGCGGGTCAGCAACATCCCTTCGCCGACGGTCACCCCACGCATCACAGCCGCTTCCGTCGTGTGGCAACACACGAATACGTCGATGGCTTTTAAATTCTTCTCAGCCCTAAAGGCATCTTGCCCAACGCAACCATTGATGGCTCCTGCCACACACGCAGCGGCCACTTCATTTGTCATGCCGTTGAGATCAAATGCAATTCGGGTCCGTGTTCGATCGGCCAATCGCTTTAGTGCGGCGCCACCCACGCGAAATGCCGCGCCTTCATCAAAACTCATCTCCGTCCCCGCCCCAACCACCAGCACCGAATCTGCCTTTATGCCTGGCAAGTCATGAAGGATACTGGTCCTTCCCAGTTTGCCGGAAATTTCGCCTCGATCAAAGAGTCGCTGGAGCGCTCCGCCGGATACGGCATCTAAACTCAAAGCAGAACCACCCAAATGCGGGCCATCAAACGCCAATACCACCAACGCCGAGCAGGAGATTTGAGCTGGAGCTTCGCTGAGGGCAAGTACTTTCATTGCTCGTTATTTCTATTGAAATTCAAAGGTAAGGCAAACCATTTCGAAGGACTACAAGATAGCACTTTAGCGTTTGCCCGCTACTACAGTGATCGGGCGCTCCTGCCGGGCGCGATCCCACACGGCAGGCTAATGAATTCACGCTACTTCAAGACCAAATTGGCGGGAGCAAGCTATCGACCCAAAAGCATGGGATTACAATATAGAAGTTTTAGAGCAGAATCGGATAAGGGTGGCACGCCCAAAGTCTTCGATGAATGTGCGCTTCCTTGCGAACCTAGCACGCGTATCGCAAAGCCTCAAAACGTGCCACTCCAAAGTTAAATATGTCGCTTATCGAACTTAGAGATGTCAGCAAAGTCTACACGATGGGCGAAGTCGATGTGCATGCGCTGCGTGACGTGACGCTGACCATGGAACGAGGCGAGTACGCAGCGCTCATCGGTCCCAGCGGCTCCGGCAAATCGACTCTGATGAATACGCTCGGTTGCCTAGATCGCCCGACCAGCGGGAGTTATCAACTGAACGGCCAAGAGGTCACCGGTATGACACGCGATCAACGCGCACGCATTCGCAACCGTGAAATCGGATTCGTGTTTCAGAATTTCAACTTGCTCGCGCGAACCTCGGCCATGGAGAATGTTGAACTTCCGCTGCTCTATGGCAAAGGACTCAGTCCAAGAAAACGCCGCGAGAAAGCTGCCGAAATGCTGCAGTTGGTTGGACTTGCCGATCGTCACGACCACCACCCCGGCCAACTATCCGGCGGCCAGCAGCAACGGGTCGCCATCGCGCGAGCTCTCGCCTCCGAGCCTAGTATTTTGATGGGCGACGAACCCACGGGCAACTTGGACACCCGTACTGCTCGCGAAATCATCGATTTGTTTCGCCGATTGAATCTCGAACGCAACTTAACCGTGATTCTTGTGACCCACGATCTAGCTGTCGCCCGCAACGCCAATCGTAACATCGTTCTCCGCGACGGCTCTGTTCTAGTCGACACCACCGACTCCGCAATCGCAGCAGAGGCGGTCGCGCAAATGCAGACCTTGTAAGCATCTACGCCGATTCCGGTGGATCGCATCTGCCGGAGCGACTGCGCGGCACATGTCACGAATAGCCCGTGATTTGATTGACGAAAACGCATTGCGGTGCCCAATTGGCTCAACATTTGACGACAAGACCATAAAGCCCCGTGTTCTTCGGCGACGTTTTCTACTAATCTCTATGCTTCAGTGGGGCCAAGTGGCCTCCAAGCTATTAAAACTACTTTCCTGAAGGATTTTCCATGCCTAAGCAAATCTCCCCTGAAATGTCTGACTACAACAGGGTTTTGCAAATGTTCCGCACCATGGAAACCGCTCGCAGACGCATGAATGACGCTAGCATTGGCGGCTCAAAACGAAAGAAAGCCCAAAGCAAGTTCAAAGAGTATCACGCCCGCTTGACGGCGCGCGATTATTGCACAACCACCGCACCGAAAACAAAGTAAGCTCTCGCCAGCGTATGTTTAATCAGCCGGAACGCGTTAGTGTCCGGTCCTTGCATCGAGAATCGAGGTGCTAACGAGAGCGTCCCGCTTAGGAGATTGAGCAGGTAGTAGTTGTTACAGCGGTTTGGTTGAATCAGCCGGAAGGTGTTAGCCTCCGGTTGTGGATAGAACCGGAGGCTAACGCCCAATGGCTGATAAAACACCTGTAAATCGGTGTTTTCAGTTGATTCCTAAGCGGACGAACCTGGTTGACATCAGAACGGTTGAGGACAACCGTTCTACATTTTCCATCAACCCAGTTGGACAGTTTTAAACGCTTCAACGAGTCTGACCGGAGGGTGACTTAGTCAGGCAATTGCACTTCAAACAACTGCGGCCAATTCTTGCCGGTCAAATAGAGCTTGCCGGTTACTTGGTCGAATGCAATTCCATTCAACACATGCTCGCGACTGGGTCGCTGAGCCGCTGGGAAGAGTTGGCTCGCATCTAGCCACCCCAAAACCTCACCCGACTTCGGAGAGATACGTGCGATATGGTCAGAATACCAGACGTTTGCCAGTAATTCGCCTTTGACAAATTCGAGCTCATTCAACTTGTCAACTTTGCGCGGGCCCGCATGGACGCGAATCTGCCTAAGTACATTGAAATTCTCGGGATCAATCACGCGAATGTTGGACGTTCCGTCGCTCATGTAAAGGTACTTGCCATCGTTGGCCAGTCCCCAGCCCTCTTGCTGTGCATCCCAGCCTTTTCCAGTGAAGCGAAACGTGCCGATTTGTTTCAGCGTCGCTGCGTTGTAAACAAAGCAGATTTTCTCACGCCACGTAAGTTGATAGATGTTGCCGTTTAGCAACGTGATTCCTTCTCCGAAGTACTCTTTTGACAGCGGAATGTTTTCGAGGACTTTGCCTGTCTGCACATCGACTTTTCGCAAGCAAGAGTTTCCGTACTGGCCGGTTCCTTCAAACATCTCTCCATCGTGAATGACCAGACCTTGACTGAACGCGGTTGCATCGTGATCGTGCGTTGCGACCAGTTTGATCGGCTTGAGTACTGGTGGACGGTCCTTTGGAAACGCCAACGCAACCAAACTCAACAGCACCACGCAACCCACGCAACCAAGCCCAACCCAAGTTTTCTTACTCATTCCTAGCCTCTTGGTATTCATTGCACGCGATCAAATGATTTTCTTTAAAGGGCGTATAGGTGATTCTGAGTTTCATTTTCTCATTGTAGCTCAACTCGGTCTATCGAAGTGGATAGCACGCGACGCCGTTTACCTATTGAAGTGGGTGGCACGTCTCTGAGACTTCGAAGGGCATGTCCAGTTCTTAATTTGGGAAACATTAGTTGGCATTTTGTCGTTCATCGATAATTGCCTGCAATAGATCGACCGTCCTAGTCAGCGCACCTTGATGTTTCTTCACTAATTCCTGTGCCCGTTGACCCCGGTGATTGCCTGCCTCCGATGGTTCGAGTTGCTGGCGAATCCAGGGCAGGATCTGCTCCAGAGAGTCAATCCTTGTTGCGCCGCCTCCAGCCAACAGGATCTCACAGATGTCTCGAAAATTTGCTGTGTTTGGACCAAACGCGACATTCGCGCCATACGCCGCTGGCTCGATCATATTCTGCCCACCGCGCGAACCAAAACTGCCGCCTACAAGTGCAACGTCCGCCAGGCCCCACCACCAACGCAGTTCACCTACGGTATCGACCAACAAGACTTGCCAATCGCATGCCGAAACACAACCTTCAATCAAACTGCGGCGGAGGGGCTGGACACTCGCCGCTTGCAACTCGCGAAAAACCACTTCAAACCGATCCGGATGTCGCGGCACAATAATTAAGCGTAGAAGGGGATGCGTGTCTCGCAGAGCTAAAAACGCTTTAGCGGCAACGACTTCTTCTGGTGACTGTGTGCTGCCCACGACCCAAACCACGTGGGCTGCGTCCAGTCCGACGAGCGTTCGCAACTGTTTAACCTGAGCGCACTGTCGATCGAAAGTTACGTTATCGAATTTCGTCGCCCCCGTCACACACACGCGCTTGTTCAACGCACCGCAGGCTAAGAATCGCTCGGCATATGTGGCATCTTGCGCGGCCACCAAACGCAGCTTGCCAAACATCGCATGCGTTAGCCAACTCAGCCTCTGATAACCTCGAAAGCTGCCCGCGCTCAACCTTGCATTTACCACTGCGATGGGAATCTTACGACTCGTCGCGGCGCTAATCAGGTTCGGCCACAACTCCAATTCGACTAACACAATCAGTGTCGGCTTCAACGTGGCCATGACTCGCTTTACCGACCAGCTAAAATCGAATGGAAAGAAAAACAGCAAATCGCTCGGAAATAGGCTTTTCGCCAGTTGCATACCGGATTGTGTTGTCGAAGAAACAACAAACCGCAAGTCAGGGTTCTTATTGCGCAATTGCTCAAGCAAGGGTTTAATCAACTGGACTTCGCCGACGCTGACTCCGTGCAACCACACGACGGGATGATTCCCAATTCCCTTAACAACGCATCGGGGAATGTACCCCAGTAACTTCTGCGACCACCCTTGGCGATAGCGTCCTGTCTTAAGGGCTCGGAATAACAGCCATGGCGCCGCCGCGAGCAGTGCCATCGCATAGAGCAAATTCAGCAACCACGGCATCGACTATCAGCCTCCTGCTGTCCATCGTTGGTCGTTGTGGCTGCTCACTGAAGTCCTGAATTGCCCCGTGGGCTACTTACGACCGTGGCATGCCTTGTATTTCTTGCCACTACCACAGGGGCATGGATCATTGCGTCCCACTTTGACACCATCGTTCCGAATCGGTTCAACCCGCTGCGGTTCCGTTTTACCGGCGCGATCAGCCGCCGCTAAATCTTCTGTCTGCTGCTGCATGATTGGCGAGGGTGGTGCGTCGTGGCGGGCAGTGGTTTCGACCCAAGTGCTGTTTACAAAATCCTCGTCCAGATGCTCCATACGGAAGATTAAATCCGTCATGCGTTCTCCAATCGCAAACCACATTTGGCCATACATCCGCATACCTTCGCGTTTGTATTCAACTTTGGGATCCATCTGTGCGTAGCTCTTGAGGCTGATCGCGCTTCGCAAATGGTCCATCGCCAACAGGTGATCCTTCCACGCCGCGTCCACAATGCTCAGCAAAACTTGGCGCTCCATGCGACGAATCTCGGGATGGAAGCGATCATCGATTGCCTGTTGCACATGTCGCTGGAGAGCTTCTTGGTCAAATTTAGCGAGCGCCTCTGGCTCAAGCTTCAATTTCAGATTCTCATCAAACCAGTTCGCCAGCGACCGGATCGTTCCATTGCCACCAGAAGCTTCCTTCACGGTCAACTTGGCATCGTGGCCTTGATAGAGTTGATCCACCTTCTCTTTAGCCTTAGTAGCAGTTGCATCGGCAACTTGGTGGCTCAAGATACTGTGTTTAACAAGCACTTCGCGAACATCATTCAGCGTATTACCGATAGCTTCGCTGCCTGAAATCGTGGCATTGAACCTGGATGAAGCCCAGTTGGCGAGCGATTCTTGATCCAGTTGAAATTGATTATTGCCGACTGCACGTCCGAACCGAGTGAGGCCGACTAGCACGGGGTACTCAGATTCTTTTTGGCGATAGGCACTCTCAGCCAAGGCCGTTAGTCTCTTGCGAATCTCCTCGGGCTCTTTGCCACGCAGCTCTTCTATGCGTACTTCCAAACTGAACTTGTTTTTCATCCAGCCAGTCAGCATTTGCAGACCGTAATCATCATGCAGCAGCGCCTCACCTTCACTCAGGTCGACCGCGTGCAATCGTTCGTAAACGCGTTCAATCATCTTTTCATCGATGTTAGAACGCGGAATCTTCTTGAGGTCATTCGTTGAGTAGTTTGTGCCGTAACGAGTGTTAACCCACTTGGCGAGGGCTTCCCAATTCCATTCACTCTCGTCTTCGCTCTCGGGTAGATTTTCTTCGATCGCGTCCAGCACTTGCGTTTCGGCGGAACGCTCGGCGGCATCCTGTGCATAAACTGCCGCGGTGCCCGGATCAATGCCGCGAAAGTCGCGAGGCTCCAATTGGCAAGCCAATTTCGCGCTGGCCCACTTGGTATAGGCTTCTGCGTTGAAAATTGCATCCGTGTATGTCTTAACGTAATGCTCAATTTGTTGCGTGATCTGTTCGAGTACTAACTGTCGACAAGTCACGCCTTCGAGGATCTGTTGGCGGTACGAGTAGATCCGCTTTCGCTGTTGATCCATCACTTCGTCGTACTCGAGCAAATTCTTGCGGATCTCAAAGTTTCGCTCTTCAACCTTTTTCTGAGCGGCAGTAATGCGTCGGCTCACAAACGAGCTCTCGATCGGTTCGCCGTCGCCCATACCTAGTTTGCTCATCATCGCGCGAACCCAATCGCCAGCGAAAATTCGCATCAAGTCATCTTCGAGTGACAAATAAAATCGGCTGCTACCGGTATCCCCTTGTCGACCGCAGCGACCTCGCAACTGAAGGTCGATGCGCCGCGATTCGTGTCGCTCAGTTCCAATAACGTAGAGTCCGCCGAGCTCTTTGACTTTTGTGCCAGCAACTTTCATCTGCTCGCGCGTGTCAATATCCTTAACCAACGCTTCCCATTCTTCGCGCGGCACATCGAGGCGCGTTGGATACTTGTGCTGCAGTTGAGCCCAGGCCATGGTCTCGGGATTTCCGCCGAGAATAATGTCCGTTCCGCGACCCGCCATATTGGTCGCAATTGTCACCGCACCGACGCGACCCGCTTGAGCAATAATCTCTGCTTCCCGTTCGTGATGCTTGGCGTTGAGAACTTGATGGGGAATGCCCCTTAATTCCAATTGATGCGAAAGTTGCTCGCTCTTTTCGATGGAGACGGTACCGATCAGAACGGGTCGCCCCTTATGTTCGACGCGGTCGATCTTGCTGGCGGGAACTACCTCTTCTTCGCGTGTATCATTCAGCTTGATGGTAACTTCTTTGTCGTTTTCGCGCAGCAATTCGCCCCAGTACTGCGCCCCATCCTTCAGAAAAACCGTGTCCCATTTGATGGTTCGCTCCACATCCGAGGCGACCGATGAGAACTTCTCTTTTTCCGTCAGAAAGATCGTATCTGCGTACTCGATGCGCTGCATTTTGCGATTGGTTGGAATTGCAATCACGTCCAGCTTGTAGATCTTCCAGAACTCGTTCGCCTCAGTCATGGCGGTGCCCGTCATGCCTGAGATTTTCTTGTAAAGCTTGAAGAAATTCTGCAAAGTGATCGTTGCGAGAGTCTGCGTTTCCTCTTTAATCTTGACGCCTTCTTTGGCTTCGACGGCTTGATGCAAACCATCGCTCCATTGACGTCCTTCCATCAATCGACCTGTGAAGTCATCGACGATGATGATAGCACCCTCTTTGACGACGTAGCTAACGTCGCGCTTATAAAGGTGATGTGCCTTGAGGGCGTTATCAATCAAGTGCGGCCATTCCATGTTGCCCGCTGTGTAAAAGCTTTCCACGCCAGCCAATTTCTCAGCGTGGCGAACACCTTCGTCAGTCAAGTTAACGGTGTGATCCTTTTCGCTGACGACGAAATGCGTTTCTTTATGCAATTGTCTGGCCACGCGGTCCGCTTCGGCGTATTTTCCGATGTCTTGATGAGCTGGACCGGAAATGATCAACGGTGTACGAGCTTCGTCGATCAAAATATTGTCGACTTCATCAATGATTGCGTAAGCCAAAGGGCCCTGCACTTGCTGTAGGTGTTTTGGAAAACGATCGTCGTCCCGAGCAGCCAACCGCATGTTGTCCCGCAGATAATCGAAGCCAAGTTCGTTATTTGTAGCGTAGGTGATGTCACGCGAATAAACGAATTGGCGTTCGTCATTCGAAAGCCCGCTCTGAATTGCTCCGACGGTCAATCCTAGCCCCATGTAGAGCGGTGCCATCCATTCCATGTCACGACGCGCCAGATAATCGTTGACGGTCACCACATGGCAACCTTGCCCCGCCAAGGCGTTCAAATAGGCTGGCAGAGTCGCTACGAGTGTCTTGCCCTCGCCGGTTACCATTTCAGCGATCATGCCGTTATGCAAAACGATTCCACCGATTAACTGTACATCGTAGTGACGCATATTGAGAAATCGACGACCGCCTTCTCGGCAGACAGCAAACGCATCAATCAAGATGTCATCGAATGTCTGGCCGTCTGCCAAACGCTTCTGAAACTCAGCGGTTTTCTCTCGCAACTGAGCGTCCGTCAGCGATTTCAGCGACTCTTCGAGCGCATTGATGCGTGACACAATCGACTCAAATCGCTTGATTTGACGTGCATTCGACGAGCCGAACAAACCGGTGAGGCCGCGCTCAACGCCTTGCAGGATACCGGAAAAGAACATTCCGGTACCTTCCCAAACACGTTCCAGTAGATCCATGGCTAGCAAACTTAAGGGGTTCAGGGAAGATTTCGCACCGCGTCAGGTGATGACCAGCACCAATCCAAAAATGTACCGCGCTGAGCCACTCGCGTACCAGGAGACCTCAGGAATTACCGCAAATCTTCAATTTTAGAGACTTCTAAACTGAAGCGCCTTTTCCCGAACCTTCCCTGGTGTGCTAGGCTCTTTTTGAAAGAGGGGTCTGACCCTTTCCAAAATGACCAAATTATCAGTAATTTCGACGGTTTTCCAAAGGGTCAGACCCCTTTCAGAAAGAGCTAAGAGTGCCAGTCGCGGGAAAACTCCTGCCACTGTGCCGCATGCGATCAGGCAAAGCCGATTTGGCAGGCAAATTCTCTTTAGCAATTTGCAGGCCAACCTGCTGCGCAATTCTTCGCTCGCCAGTTGAACGATTTGTAAACGTGCGCACTGTCGACGATAGCGCGCACGCTAAGGGTAAAGATTTTCCGCTTTGCAGTCAACCGAGGAACGGCTCACGCCACCCACCCAAAATCATGTCAATGTTTAGGCAGGCTCAGGAAATTCCCCGCCTCAAACGATCTCAAGGCCTAGGTGCCAACAGCGGAAATCCGTGACTTTCGAGAACCTCGCCGGGGGCTACTCGCATCGTGCGGAATTCAGCTGTCGTAACTGCGGAATCGGTTTCCGGCTGGGTCGTTTCTTCCCCCTGTTCGGTTACAACCACTTTGGCTGGTCGCTGAAAGTTTGCATAAACGTATACTGCACCGTCACCCACCACCTGCGCGCGTTTCTTACCGACCAACAGCCCAGTGCTTTCATCGATGCCAATACCAACGCGCTCGGGATGGGATGCTACCGCATTCGCCAGCCGCTCGTGTCGCAGACGTTGCGAAAAATGTTGATCGATTATCGAATTCGGCAACAAGTCCAAACCATCTGCGATTTGAGGCTGTTTTTGACCGCCCGAGATCATCACGCGAGACGCAATCGCTGAACCCGCGCTGGTGCCACCGACGACCCCCCCGCGATGCATGACGTTGCGAATCTCGGATTCCACCGCAGTTCCTTGGTATCTCTCTGCCAAGCGGCGTTGATCCCCACCAGACATCCACACAGCCGTAGCGTCTTTTAGAGTGCTCGCGAAATCCTCCGTTCCCGCTTCTTCTCGACTGGCGGCATGCAGTATGTCAACTTTGCCCCAATTGAAGTCCGCCCAAGATCCAATTGCCCTGGAAAAATCTCCGCTATCCGATAACGCACTGGCGGTTGGGATGATGACTAACTTGCCCTCTTCGCCTCTGCCATATTGAAAGAACAATTCAAGCACCGAAGTCGGTAGCGGGCCGCCCCCGCAAAGCAACAAAGCTCCGCGATCTTGTTCCAGCTCATCGATTAAAGGTAGATTGGGTTGCTGATTCGCTGCCGCCACACTTGGCGTGGCAAGTGTTGCCAGCAAAGGCAAATCTTGAGCGGAAACGCTTGGTTGAACCGAAGCTATCGAAAGAAGAATACTCGAAACCATTGCAAACTTGGTCGGTCGAGTTTGTGAATTCATTTTCATTTGAAGTCCTTTCCGTTTTGCGTTCGCAGGGCCAGTCATTGGTCCGAATCCATCTTGCAAACGCTCTTATCTCTGAGGATATGACCACACAGCCAATTTGTGAAGCTGTATGACGGGTAATTCTAGGTAACGAAAAATCCTTGCAAGTTTCGACGCACAACCAATGCCACAATGCGCTGTGGACTGGCGTGGATCTTGGAGAGGAACTTTTAGTGTGAGCCATTGAGCGTCGCAATGCAACGCCGAAACCGGGTTGCCACGGCATTTTGGCCTCAGATTACGGGAAAAAAGCGATATTCCCAGATGGGCAATTGGGCTGTTGCCGGGGCAAAAAACAGAGAGATTTGCCTAGTGATTTGTCCTCAATAGAGGCTCAACCTTTACCAGTGCCCGATAATACACCCGTGTCTCGGCACTAGGAAACAATACCTGCCTTCACCCAATAAACTAGAGAAGGCGGGCCGTTAGCTAGCTTTCGCCGTCTGCACGATCACTGGCAAGCGAATGATGAACGCAGTTCCTTTGCCGACACTGCTTTCGACCCGAATTCGACCTTGATGCAAATCGATAATTTCTTTGCAACTCGCTAGGCCGATCCCTGTTCCACCCTTGCCACTGGCATCAGGTCCCGACTTGGTTGTAAAGTAAGGATCGAAAATGCGAGGCAGTACATCCGCTGAGATACCAGTACCCGAATCTCGGATCGTGAGTACTACTTCGCTGGTCACAGAATCCAAGTGCAAGGTGATTCGAACCAATCCATTTTCTGCTGTCGCTTGTCGCGCGTTGACTAGCAAGTTCACAATCACTCGCTGCATCTGACTCGCGTTGGCTAGCACTTCAGGCACATCATCCAGTTTCTTTTCCAACTGGATGCGATACTTATGGAATTCACGTTCTAGCAACAAAAGCGTATCTTCGATCATGGGGCGTAGCGCTGTACTTTCCAGTTGGCCGTGGCGGCTGCGGGCCATGGCCAGAATACTGCCCGTGATCTTAGTTGCGCGGTTGGCAGAATCAAAAATGCGTTGAAAAGCTTTGTCGCGCGACGGTTCGTCTTTGTGACGCAAACCCAACTTGGCGTAGTTCAAAATCGTCATCAGCAAATTATTGAACTCGTGCGTCGTTGTACTGGTCAACTCGCCGATCAGCGCCATGCGTTGGGCTTGCTCCAGTTGGACTCTCAGGGAATCCAATTGCTGTTCGATGCCAGTCAACTCCGCAGAATCGCCAAAGCCCATATTCATACCTGAAGTGAAGAATCCCTCGTATGTAATCTCTACTGAGGTCTATCGGCCACTCGATTCGCGGAATCAAGCCAACCGCGTCCGGTAAGTGAACACCCTAGATTGAGACTAGCGCTAGATTGCCGATCTAGCCGAATTACGCGAAATCACTTCTGCTACCCAGCACGGCTAACCAACCAAAGCCGCGCAGATTGGCCCATCGCGGAAGGGCGCAAGCCCGCGTCTCCGAGAGACGTGGCTACGCAATTAGCACCCATGACTCAAATTACCAAGCTTTACTAGAAGTGTTTGGGCCGCACCCGAATCAATCGCGATTTGCACTTTTTTAGCGCACTCTCGCGGGTCATTCAAAACCCCTGCAATCCATAGCGCGCAAGCTGAATTCAATACCACAGCATCGCGACATGCGTCTCGTACGCCGCTCAACACCTTGCGAATACACTTTGCGCTCGATGCAGGACTGTCGGCAAACAACTGGCTGCGATCCGCTATTTCCAATCCAAAATCCGATGGATGCCACGAAAATTCAGTCAGCGAATCCCCCCTCACTTCGATTACTTTCGACGCGCCCGACAAACTCAATTCGTCGACTCCGTCATCGCCACGCACCACGATCGACCGCTTGGTACCAAGCTGCAGAAGTGCATTCGCTAGCTTTACTTGTAGTCCAGGGTCGCCGACTCCCAACACTTGACACTCCGCCCTGGCAGGATTGCACAGCGGGCCGAGTCGATTGAACAGCGTCGGATGTGCGATCGACTTTCGCACCTCAGCCACATGTCGCATGGCGGGGTGGAAACGGGGCGCGAAACAGAAGCACAACCCCAACTCGTTCAAACACCGCTCGACGCAGGCCGCCTCCGCATCCAAATTGATCCCCAACTCTGCCAGCACATCCGCTGAACCGGTGGCGCTGGTGATCTTGCGATTTCCATGTTTGGCGACCCGCACGCCCGCTGCCGCCGCCACGATAGCCGCCGCAGTACTGATATTGAACGTCTGTGAACCGTCGCCGCCTGTACCGCAAGTATCCACTATGGGGCGCCGCTCGGAAGGTATCTCAACCATCGACCTCCGCATCGCGCGCGCCGCGCCGACCAACTCATCCACCGTTTCCCCTTTATTGGCAAGTGCAACCAGGAAGCGACGCATCGTAACGGAGTCCGCTGTGCCGGACAAAAAGTCGCCGACAATGTCGCTCATCTGCGCGGATGTCAAATCACAGCCGTTTTCAACTTGATCGAGGGCATCGCGAAATGGGTTGGGCATTGAATTCATTGTCCTGAAAGGGCTCTGTTGACATGGACTCTTATCACGGAGCGAGCGTTAAAAGTGTGATAGTCTGCGATTGTGACACGTAGCTGCCGGGTTGCGGCAGCCACTCGGGACCTTCACAATACAAGTTCGCTGGAACTTAGTGATTTGACCAAGCATGGCTATGCTCTCTTAGGACTCCCAATGGCACGTAAAGTTATCATCGATTGTGATCCTGGAATAGACGATGCTCTCGCACTCGCCATAGCCCTATTCGACCCTCGCCTGGAGGTCATTGCGATTACCGCGTGCGCGGGAGTTGTCGACGCGGACCAAGCCACGCAGAACACGCGAGCTCTTGTAGAGCGACTTGATCCACCCCGCATTCCCAGAATCGGCTCTGCGCTTGACCCTGAATTGGGTGCAGCGGTTTCCAACGGCACTTTGCTGCATGGCGACGATGGATTGGGCAACGTCAGGTGGGAACCTGTTTCGCGTCAGCACACCGTTCCGAGCGACAAACTGATTAGCGACTGCCTCCGAACCTATCCAGGCGAAGTTTCCATCCTGTGCACCGGGCCACTCACGGGTCTTGCCAAAGCCATCAGTCGCGATCCGGCCATTATTCCGATGCTGGATCGCGTCATTATGACCGGTGGCTCGGTCACGGGACTCGGCGATGTCACCCCCGCAGCCGAATTCAACATGCATCTCGATGCTCACGCAGCCCGAGCCGTTTTTCAATCGCCGACCACAAAATCGCTGATTCCCTTCGAGATCTGCGAAAGACTGAAATTTGGTTGGGATCTGATCGATCGCTTGCCCGCCAAGCACACCAAGGTCGGAGCCGTTTTACACGAGATCGTGCCTCACCTTTTTCGAACGACGCGCCAATTGTTAGGGCATGAAACGATTGCACTTCAAGCGGTATTGCCCATCCTGTTAATCGTTGAACCCATGCTATTCGAGTTCGAGGAAATGGCGGGTGACATTGAAGTCAGTGGTGAACTTACCAACGGTGCCACCGTTTTCGACCGCCGAATTCCTCGCACATGGCGCACCAACATGGAAGTCGCCTGTATGCTCGAGGTCGAAGCCGCCCGCGATTGCTTCTACAACCTGCTAAAATTCGCTTCGCAGCAATGATTTCCGGCACAAAATTCCGCGAGTTGAGTGTCCTACCAAGCACTGTGCCTGCCTGCGCCTTGGGAGACTAACGTTACTTACGCAGCAGTCTGCGCGCCTGGTGAGGCTTCGGCTGAAATTGTAAGCAAAATCTTGCAAAAAACGGAACTTAAAGGGGCCATTTGGGTCGCTCGAACGCTATGATCGTAGAGTAGGCACCGTTAACATCGAGAGCCCCTCTACTCCCCAAAGCTAAGCTGGCGACGCCTCGCCGGACCCAAGTTTAACTTCTCTTCTCAATAGGGCGACAAATGTCCCAACGCCAGCTGTGTTCGTGGATTCCCTTTCGCTTTTATCATCTTACGCTAGCAGTTTTGTCGCTACTCGGCCCAGCCTTGAGTACGTCTAATAGTCCACTTTTTGCTCAAGCCCCGGCGGCCGTTGCTCCCGCGAAAACGGAAATGGAGTTGAAATTAGAGCCGATCATCGCTCAGGCGCGACAGGAAGTCGCCTCCGCCCGTTGGGACGCGGCGATTGCGACTTGCAAGAAAGCCATCGAAATTGAACCGAAGTACGCAGCTGCCTACGTCGTGAGCGGCATCGCCAAAGACGGCCAAGGCGAGTTCGATGAAGCCATGAAAGACCTCGACTTGGCTCTCGCCCAAAGTCCCCGCGACACCACCGCAGTTGCTAGTCGAGCGGACGCGTTTTATCAGAAAGCGTCGATGTTCTACAAGCGAGGCGAACTCCTCAAGACGATTGATAATGCGTACTTTGCAATTCTTGAAAAGAACAACCATGTCGAAGCCCACTGCATTCGCGCGCTCGCCTATCTTGAACGACAACAGTTTGACAAAGCGATCCAGAGCGCCGATCGCGCGATCAATGCCGATGCGAACAACGCCCAGGCGTACAGCCTGCGGGGCGTGGCTTATGCCTCCAAGAACAACCTCGATCAAGCCAACAAGGACCACGACAAAGCGGTCAGCCTGGGGGCAAAAGATCCTGCCATGCTCCAGCGTCGCGCCGCTACACTGTTGGCCAAGGGCGATTTCAAAGGAGCCGCTCAGGACATCGAGATCGCGTTGCGAATCAATCCTAATTTTGTGGAAGCTCTTTGCGATCGCGCTTACCTTTACTCACTGCTGAAAGAGCCGACTAAAGCACTGGCCGACTTGGATGCAGCCATCAAAATCAATCCGAAATTTGCGCGAGCCCATTGGCTAATGGGCTCTGCCAATCTAAATACCGAGAAATTTGCCAAAGCAATTGCTTGCTTCGATAAAGCCATTGCGCTTAAAGATACCGACGCCGTGGCCTATTGCTCGAGAGGCTACGCGCAGCAAGGCCTCGACAAGCACGATGCGGCGGTGCAAGACTTTTCCAAAGCCATCGAATTGGACGAGAAATTAATTGCCGCCTATCAAGGGCGCAGCAAGAGCTATCAAAAATTGAAAAAGACCGAAGAATCTCGCGCCGACCTCGCGGCTGTTAGAAAGCTGACACCCGAGCCCGAAAAGAAGAAATCCGAAAAAGAGAAAAAGAAAGAGGAAGCCAAGAAAGATGACGAGCCCAAGTTTGTGTTCCGCAACAAGCCTGTCTCGCCTGAGAAATTAGCCCATGTTCGCGAAGCTGCCGCCAAAGTCGATAACCTGGTAGCCGCCAACTACAAAAAGTTTAACGTCCAATCAAATCCCAAAACCACCGACGAACAATTCGTTCGCCGCATCTATCTGGACATCACAGGTACGATACCAACCTTCTCACAGACCGCGCTTTTCCTTTCGTCGAAAGAACCTGAAAAGCGTTCCAAATTGATCGATCAACTCTTGGGCTCAGATGGATACGCCAGTCATTTCTTCAATTATTGGGCCGATGTACTTCGTTACACCGATAATCTCAACGGTAATGTCAAAGGCGATCACTATCGACAGTGGATCAAACAATCGCTAGCCGAAAACAAGACGTGGAATCGTATGGTGTATGAGATGCTAACTGCCGACGGTTTAATTTGGAAGAATCCAGCAACCGGCTATCTGCAGCGCGACGCTAATATGCCCCTGGATAACATGAACAACACCATTCGCATTTTTCTTGGTACGCGCATTGGCTGTGCACAGTGCCATAACCATCCGTTCGATCGTTGGACTCAAAAAGAGTTCTATCAGATGGCCGCCTTCACGATTGGAACTCAGGGGCAAGCCGGCGCGACCGACACTCGTTTTTGGAAGGACAATCCGAATGAACGACTGCGACAAGACTTCTACGCTATTGAGCAAGAGGAAGAGGACCGACGCAACAGCTACTACCGCTTTGAACGGATGCTTACGTACAACCAAATGATCGTCAATGATCAAGTGGATCGTAAGATCACGCTGCCCAAAGATTACGCTTACGCCGACGCGAAACCCAATGATGTGGTTGAACCCAAAGTCCTATTTGGCAAACCGGTATCGTTGGGGAAGAACGAATCGCCACGCCAAGGCTTTGCGCGTTGGGTGGTTCAAAAAGACAATCCAAGATTTGCCTTGACGCTCGCCAACCGGCTTTGGAAACAGTGTTTTGGAATCGGCCAGATTGAACCCGTTGATGACATGATGGATTCAACCGTGGCCGAGAACCCGGCGCTTATGGCCTTCTTGGAAACCGAGATGAAAACGCTTGGCTTCGATATGAAAGAGTTCTTGCGAGTCATCTATCATTCCGACACTTATCAGCGGCAAGCGTGCTTCGACGATCTCCATTCGGGCGAACCCTACCATTTTCCGGGACCCGTACTGCGACGAATGACGGCTGAACAAGTTTGGGATTCGTTTGTCACCTTGGCGTCCCCAACGCCGTTTGAGTACCGCGAAGCACCCGCGGAACTCGTCACCTCGGCGATGAACGTCGATTTGAATTCCGACAGTGCTGAAGAGGTCCTCGAAGCCGAACGCGCCATGAATCAAGCGGAAGCCAGCAAGAACAGCCGTCGACAGAAGTACCTTTACAAAGGCGAACTGATCGCCCGAGCCTCAGAACTGCCTTCGCCTGTGCCACCGAATCACTTTCTGCGAGTCTTCGGTCAATCGGATCGCGAACTGATCTCCGCATCATCAACCACCGGTTCCGTTCCCCAAGTGCTGTTCATGTTCAACGGGCCCATCACCCACATGCTGCTAGAAAAAGATTCCACGATCTATGGCAACATTGCCAAGCGTGACGATGTTATGAATGGGGTTAAGGCCATGTTCTTGACGATTCTCAATCGAGTACCTACCGCCGAAGAGTCCCAGATAGCCGTCGAAGAAGTCAAACGCGCCGGAGTTGCTGGCTACGGAAATGTCGTTTGGTCCCTCGTAAACACTCGCGAGTTTTTGTTTGTTCAGTAACCAAGTGGCGTAGGCTTCCAGCCTGCGATGATTCAACGTCGTAGGCTGCCAGCCTGCGATGATTCACCGACCTAGGCTGCTAGCCTGCGATGACTCAACTTACCGTTTTCAACGCCTCATTCGCTAAGCGATTAAGATTTTAACCATGCACGAACTCGCAGCAAAACTCGATCCCACTCAACGCCGTGCCTTCCTTGAAAAAGCCGCTAAAGGTCTGCTCGGTGTCAGCCTTTTCCCCGCGCTCGATCGGGTTGTAGCCGCTGCGCCAGTTGTGCCGACCGCCCTGGGTGGCCGTGCCAAACGACTGATCTATTTGTTCATGAACGGCGGGATGACCCACTTGGATACCTTCGACCTCAAGCCTGGTCATGTAAACCAAGGTGAAACGCGCGGCATCGCTACGAGCGTTCCCGGACTGCAGATCAGTCAGTTTTTACCAACCCTTGCCAGCCAATTTGACCGCATGGCCGTTATTCGCTCGATGACGACTCAAACCGCCGATCATGAAGACGGTGAATACTTGATGCGAACTAGCTACGAAGAGATTGCCACTGAGCGACACCCCTCGATCGGACCGTGGATCCAGCGATTCCGGGGCCGCCAAAGCAAATCGCTCCCTGACACCGTGCTGATTGGCGCACCGGCGCGCCATCCAGCCGCCGGTTTTCTCGACCCAACTTACAGCCCCCTCCCCATCGCCGATGCCAATCGAGGCTTGGAAAACACCAACGCGCCAGAGTACCTGACCCTTGAGTCATTTGAAAAACGGGTTGACTTGATTAGCAAGTTCGATCGAAAGTTCCAAGAGAAATTCAAGAGCCGAGACATCAAGTCCTACAGTGATTTCTATGCCGAAGCCACGACCCTACTTTCAAGCGGGGAACTGAAAGCCTTTGACCTTAATCAAGAAAAGAACGAGGATCGCGATCGTTATGGTCGCGACCCATTTGGTCAAGGTTGCTTGTTGGCTCGTAGGTTAATCGAAAGCAACGTGCGCTGCGTCGAAGTTTCATGTGGCGGCTGGGACATGCACAACAGCATCTACGGCCCGGGAGCTCTGCCTAGTCGAGCGGGGGTGCTCGATCGCGGTCTCGGCAATTTGCTCAAAGACCTCGCCGCTTCGGGTCTGCTCGATGAAACCCTGGTTGTCCTAGCCACCGAGTTCGGCAGATCACCAGAACTCAACTACAACGCTGGCCGCGACCATCATCCCGCCGCATTCTCAGTGGCCCTAGCCGGCGGTGGAATTCAGGGCGGACAGTTCTATGGTTCCTCCGACGCTGCCGGCCATTCCGTGGACCAAGACGGCGTAGCCCCCGCCGACTTCAATGCCACCATCGCTACTGCCTTGGGCCTGCCCCTCAATCAAGAAATTATCTCTGCCACCGGCCGCCCCTTCAAAGTCGCCCATGACGGAAAACCAATTGAAAAACTGTTGGCTTAACTGCTCCAGCACGGAATCGATTGGCCAACCAGCAATTGTTCTGCCCTTACAGGGCGTTTTTGTCATCGTGCACATTACCAGGGCGGCGCTTCGCTCTGCCCTGGGCTAAATTCTTGCGGCCTTTCAGGCAACGCTGTGAAGCATTTCGAACTAAGAAATTGCTTGTTTGCTTGCATCAGGCACGCATCGATTTCGGAGAAATCGATCTACTGTAGGCCGATTTCTCCGAAATCGGCACTTC
>JANLQO010000090.1:0-3496 GCA_031367855.1 Planctomycetia bacterium
AGCTGGTGTAACTACCTGCCCGATTGAACTTGCTTCGTTCGTCATGGGTAGGGGCTTGCTACCCGTTATCGGACTGCTCATGACGGGAGCCGACCCGCAACAGCATTCCGACGACTCGATAACTGGCACCACGACGACCGGGGCCGAGTCGCAGCAAACGGGAGCGGAAACGCAGGGCACCGAAACGGCGCAGCACGTCGTTTCGACAACACAGTTGCTGGCCTGAGATCGCTTCATCAATCGAAGAAGCCCGCGTCCAGCCCAGGCAGGGTTAAACGTCAGCAGAACTGTAAGCGTGGCAACTGTTGTGCAACGTACCCAATATCGAAAACTCTTTGACATGGAGACATCTCCTCCCGTAAGCCGTGCGCAAACCAAAAGTGCAAAAAATGAAGTTGTGTTGAAGATCCAGGTTATGCTAGTCACCTGGAGTGAACTGAGCAAGCTTTGGAAGTGTCGGTTGCGAACGAAACTGTCGATTTTTCGCTTGTTCGCCTCGCTTGCCACTTCTTGCTGAAGCGTCCGTCACACACCCTCACCGCCAATTAGGTGGAGCCTTCCCATGGCCCTCCGATTGGACGTTGTACAATGCAATCGTGCGCCTTGAAGCCGTTTTGGCAAACGATTTCGGTTTCGAAAACCTGAACTAGTGGGTAGAGTATACGCAATCTGACGTTTGTTCTTGCTCGTATCAGAGGCGGGAAAATAATTAAAGTTATGGTCAGCGGGATTTTGAAATTCTTGTTTCGCAACTGGAGCCTGGAACGGAAAAGCCTGCTTTTCATTGGACTCTCGTTATTGCTGTCGATTTGCGCCGCTTTTTGGTTTGTTCAGAAGGTGGCCGAAAACCTGGTTAAGGAAACGACCCGGCAACTCGCCAACGACTATGCGAACATGAGCCTGGCTTGGACGCATGTAGAGAGAGGGCTCCTGAACTCCGCGAACTCACCCGATATTCCAGCGGGTGGCCATAAGGAATTGAGAAAATACTTGCTCGAGAATCCAGTCTATAAGACGCAGATCTTGATGCTTGATTCGGTGCCCGAGTATGATGCTCTCAATGATGCACCGGGACCGTCATCGCCGCAAGAAAGAGCGATTCTTGAGGACCTGCGAGATCGACTGCGACTGCACCTTGAAGCAAAGAAAAACCAATTCGCGGACCAAGTTGCGGCTGACGCGAATGGCGCTCAAAGCGCGACACCTATTGAAACTGACGCGGTTGAACTCGAGCTTTATTCGCGCAATTCGCCGGACCAACGCAAACTATTCTCGGAGCGCGGACCCGTCTTTACCCCTGGTGCGCCTGAAGGTGGCTATTACGTTTATTATCATCCCATTACGTTTCCCTCGGCTTGTATGTCGTGTCACGCTCGCAGCGACGGGAAAAAAGGCAGCGACAGTGTTCCAGTTCGTTTTTTGCAAGTCTTCATGCCCTATAAGGACGGGCAGGTTTGGTCGGCCCAAGTGATGGCGGTTATGATTGCAGTGGCCATGGTCACGCTGGCAGTTTCTGTTTTGATTTTGCATTTTGTGCTTCGCAAACTAGTAATCCAACCCCTGCATCACTTGCGAAATGTCAGCGACGAAATCAGTCGCGGAAAATATGACTTACGAGCGACCATCGATACCGACGACGAATTCAATGAATTGGCTGAAGCCTTCAATCGCATGCTTCGTCACTTGACTGAAAGCCAAAATCAGCTCCAACAACTCAATACGCAACTCGATGGCAAAGTCGACGAACTGGCTCGCGCGAACTTGAACCTTTACGAAGCCAATCGCCTTAAGAGCGACTTTCTGGCCAATATGAGTCACGAACTGCGTACGCCTTTGAATAGTATCATCGGCTTCAGCGATGTGCTCTACGATATTTCATCGTTAACCGACAAACAAAAGAGATACGCTTCGAACATTCAAAAGAGTGGGCGCATGCTTCTCGAAATGATCAATGACATCCTCGATCTCGCAAAAGTGGAAGCGGGCAAAATGAACGTCGGCCCAACCACCTTTGACCTAGGCATCGTAGCGCACTCGCAATGCGATATGCTTCGAAGTTTGATCGAAGAAAAGAACATGGACCTCCGCGTTAGCATTTCACCCGACATGAACGCCATTTACCAAGACCAGCCAAAAATACAACAAATTCTCACGAATTTGCTCTCCAATGCGATTAAATTTACGCCCGATGGTGGCTTGATTACGCTTTCGATTGGACCCCTCGGCGAAGACCTGTTTTACATGTCCGTTGCCGACACCGGCGTTGGAATTCCAGAGTCCGATTTTGAAGTAATCTTTGAAAAATTCCGTCAAAGCAACTCGATCGTCCAAGGCAGTGGATTAACACGAGAGTACTCGGGCACAGGTTTAGGATTGTCGATCGTTAAAGAACTGTGCAAGCTGCTGGGAGGGGAAATTCGACTTTCCAGTCAACTCGGAACCGGTAGCACATTTAGTGTGGTCTTACCAAAGAATTATACGCCCGAACCAATGCCCGCTCCCATGACCAGTCCCGACACGGATTTTGCGGCCAGCGTCTGATGAACACTTCACAAGCGTTGCCAAATGTGATCGGTTGCGACATCGGCGGAGCAAACTTGAAGCTAGCGGATTGCTTCGGTTCCTGCGACAGCCGTGTTTTTCCCGTGTGGCTGCAGGCTGATCAACTAGGTAGCACACTGCGCGACATGCTCGGCAAGTTTCCAGTCACTGATACCACATATTTAGCAGTGACCATGACAGCTGAGCTGGCCGATTGCTTTGCCACGCGTCGCGAGGGTGTACAACAAATTCTGCTGCAACTTGAACATGCATTTGATCCTCTGAAAACGCTAGTCTATGCTGTCGGCAATCGCTGGTTAACGTCGGCTGCAGCTGTCGCTGCACCCTGGGACGTCGCCGCCAGTAATTGGCACGCACTCGCAACTTGGATCGGAATACGCGACGCGGAGCCGGTGGACCTCGTGCTCGACATCGGCTCTACCACCGTCGACATTATTCCGATGCTGTTTGACGTGCAAGGGTTCTCGAGGCCCGCCACGCCAGCCCGGACCGATCGCGATCGACTCGAATTCGGACAACTGGTTTATACCGGACTTGAGCGCACACCTATCGCCGCCATTGTTCGCGAAGTCAGGGTGCAAGGTCGCTGTTGCCCTGTGATGGCCGAGCATTTTGCGACCAGCGACGATTGCTACATCGTAGTGGGCCTCACACCTGAATGGCCTGCTGATTGTGACACGGCGGATAGTCGTCCCCGCACGCGAGCGAACGCTCACGCCCGCTTAGCTCGTATGATCGGCGAAGACGCCGAAACGTTGCCAATCGAAGCCGCTCAGCAGATCGCGCAGCAAGTCATTGATGCCCAAGCCGCACAAGTTGCTGAGGCGATCGAGCGCAACCTTGCGCAGGCTTCCCGAAACATCACAGCCGTTGGTCACGGTCGCGCCTTGGCCCAACGCGCCATTGGCAAACTTACCCAGCCAGCGCCAACAGT
>JANLQO010000160.1:0-1661 GCA_031367855.1 Planctomycetia bacterium
GTTAGCACCAATGTTGGGAGTTATTCAAACAGACACCACCAGGGTGCGATGGTGAGACGTTCAGTGAGCAATACCATGATCACCGGCCATTGGAAGGGCGTAGTTTTCGAGGATGGCCGTCAGAACGGGCTTCAGATTCAGAGTCACGACTCATGCCTCACTTTTTGTGTATGCCAGTACGCCCAAAGGATAAACACACCCTGCAACAGAAGCCGAAGAAGGTGAACCAGCGGTGACGCTGGAACGATGTCTTGATTTCGGTAGAGATACACATTTGCAGGAAACACAGCAATTAACAATGCGATGATTCCCCACGCTGCGAGATGCGAGTATCGAGGCACTAGAAGTAAAAGACCAAGTACAATCTCGCAGATACCACTGACGGAAACCAGCACTTCATGAAGCGGAAGGTACGGTGGTACGATTTTCAGAAAGAAATCCGGTTTCACGAAGTGCATGGTGCCTACCCCGATCATGAATATCGCCAGCACGCACTTCGATATCGATTTTACCCAAGCCATGAAACTGTATTCTCAAAAAGGGTGGTTCACTGGGATCAGCCGAGGATTTACGAGCCCCGATCAGCCGTGGTAACAAATTGCCTGATGCAAAGGCTACCGAAGAGCGATGTTGGCACCCACTAGAATAACGTGTCACTGGGGACACTGGGGGCACTCATCGTTTTCAGGTGGCACATTAGCACCATAAGCGGGGCTCAAGTTTTGCGTTCGCAGCGAAAAGCAAAATGCTATGTTGTTGGCTCTCGACTTATTTTGCGAGCCCAACCGCAGAATTCGGCGAAGCGTCGATTTGCCTTTTCCAAAAGGCACGTTTTTCGACCCCAGAAAGGAGTAGCTGGTTCATTGGGACTGAAATTACAAGTGCACAGTCGAACTCGCGTTGTTGACCGACTTCGGGCTGGCTCGTGCCGTCGATGACGCCAGCATCACGCGAACCGGAATCATTGCCGGAACTCCGCGGTACATGTCGCCAGAACAAGCCCGCGGCGGCAGCGTCGATGCGCGGTCGGACCTGTTTGGCTTGGGCTGCGTGCTGTATGCGCCCCGGTGGATGACTTGGAACACTTCGAACGGGTGCCGACAGACATCGACGCCACGCTCAATAAGCTGCGTGAGCTTGGCATCTGGGTCAGCGCCCCAGCGGGGAATCACAAATTCACCAATCTTTCAAGTTGCTCAATTGTCGTTCCGTCGCCAGTCAGGAGCCAACCCAGGCGAGTGGATGTCCACAACGTGCCAAGTTTGCTCTTTGTCGACATTGAGGCGGAGGGGCGGGTGCAACTCGGAAACCTAAAGGTCATACTTGCAACAGTTAAGCTTCTCTTCTTCGTATTCGTTCCTGACGCTGAATCGCCGCTACTTTTATGTTCTCGGGCAGGTTGTTGGAACTACAACCCTCTGGGTTGCCGGTCGGCATTTCGTGACCGTAGTTTGCCCGGCGACCGTGGCGGCTCGTATGGCTTGCGGGTCTGTTTCTTCGACGAGTGATGTCAGTTGATGAAGTGATGGTGGATACCCGCCGTCAGGCGGCTGAGTTGTTCAGCCGCCAACAGGAGTTCGTCCCATCGCCTGTAGGAGCCGTTGGAGGGTGTCAAGATAGTGTGCAAGCGCCGCTCGTCCTTTCTTGGTCAGGTGGTAAGT
>JANLQO010000208.1:0-3068 GCA_031367855.1 Planctomycetia bacterium
AACACTTCGGGCACTCCTCCCGACCCAGGCACCCGGCTCTCCAGGCACGTCGCAACTGTCGAGCGCGCCAGACGAATCCGCGTTGCTGCCTTTGCGATTCACTGTCGACGCTCGCGGCAACAATATTATGGTTGTCGGTTCCGATGGCGACTTGAAGATCGTCGAAGCCCTGATTGTAAGACTCGACGAAAGCGACACGATGCAGCGTAAAAGCACCGTGTATCAACTCAAGAACTCTCCAGCTGTCGATGTTGCGTTGGCGATCAACGAATTTTTGCGAAGCAAACGCGTGGTCGAGAACGCATCGCCGGGTTCCAACAATCCGTTCGAGCAGCTCGAAAAGGAAGTCGTCGTGGTCCCGGAGCCTGTGCAAAACAAATTGATACTCAGTGCGACACCTCGCTACTATGATGAAATCAGCCGCTTAATCGAACAACTCGACGAGCAGCCGCCTCAAGTAATGATTCAAGTCTTGATCGCAGAAATCACGCTGGGTGACACCGACGAATTCGGTGCCGAAGTTGGACTGCAGAACTCCGTGCTCTTCGATCGCAGCCTATTAGGCACTTTGTTGACACGTACCAATACGGTAACCACATCAACTCCGGCTGGCGTAGTGACATCCACCGCGCAGGAAATCGTGGCCGCCTCGAACACACCGGGATTCAACTTTAACTCGAACGATCCCTTGGGCAATAGCGGATCTTCCAAAGCCCTTAATTCCTCTGGTCAAGTTGGCTCGCAGGGCATTTCGAATTTTTCAGTTGGACGCACCAACGAAGATCTTGGTTTTGGTGGTCTGGTGCTTTCCGCAAGTAGTGAAAATGTAAGTTTCTTACTACGCGCACTGCAAGATTCACGTCGCCTCGAAGTCCTCAGTCGTCCGCAGGTGCTGACTCTCGATAATCAGCAAGCGTTCATCCAAGTCGGACAACGTGTGCCGCGTATTGTCAGTTCAATCATCAATCAGAACGGTGCACAGAATAACGTGGCCCTAGAGAATGTTGGCTTGATCATCGGTGTCACACCCCGTATCAGTCCTGAAGGGAACGTCGTGATGGAAATCGATGCCGAGAAGTCGAAACTCGGACCTGAAAGCGAAGGCATTCCTGTTTCAATCTCTGCCAGCGGTTCCGTTATACGTTCGCCGCGTGTCGACACGATCACCGCTCAAGCCACAGTGAGCGCTGCGGATGGCGAAACGATAATTCTGGGTGGCTTGATCGCACGCAGCACTCGGACCGAGCACCGGCAAGTTCCATGGCTGGGCGACATTCCTGTATTGAAGTATCTTTTTAGTTATGATTTCAAACAACTGCAGCGCACCGAACTGGTGATTATCATGACTCCGCATGTGGTACGATCCCAAGGCGACATGGAGCGACTGAAGCAAGCCGAATTTGCCCGCATGAGTTGGTGCGAAGCGGATGTCTTCGAAATTCACGGCGACGTTTATCCTTCGACAAATATGACGTCTGAAATGATGGACCGTGACGACTGGGAAGTTGTCTATCCGGATGTCGATCCACGCGGTCGACCTGAACCGATTTTAGAATCGTCACGCGAAACTCATTTAGATACATCGTCTCCAAGCCAGCGCGCGCCTCGCAATTCCGAATCAGTCCCACCGCCCGTGAAATTAGCTCCACCTCCACTAGATCAGACTACTCGGATCAATGCAGCGAGAAACTCATCGATTGAATCAAGCCTTGGCACGACCTTACCAAGTCCACCCCAAGCTGTGATGCCCGCAGCTGCCACTTTCCCGCAGCTGCCACAGGTTGGAGGTGTCCGCTGATGGGGCGTTTTTATAAGAGAAAGCCATTGCTCCGCATCGCAACCGCACTCTGCTATTTATCTTGCAGCTTGCTAGTTGCGATAAACAGCGGGTGCCAAATCGCTCCCAAGGATAAATCGCTCAAATGGCCGTGGAAGAAAGACGAATCCAAACTTCTACCTGATCGCATTTTGCCAGTTTGGACCGAATCCGTGTTGCACCAACCCAACCTGCCCGGAGTTCGCGGCTTTGGCGGCCGCATCTACTTCTATGCCAAAGATGACACTAACCCTATCAAAATCGACGGCAGTTTCGCAGTCTATGTTTTTGACGCAGACGAAATTAACGTCAACGCGCAAAAACCACTGCGGAAATATGTTTTTACTGCGGATCAATTCAATGAGCACATGAGCAAGACATCGATCGGTCCCTCTTATAGCATCTGGCTGCCATGGGGCGAGATTGGTGGACCGCCGCGACGGCTCAGTCTGATCGCTCGCTTTGAAGGGCGCGATGGCGGTACCACCATTTCTGATCCAACCATCAAGCTGTTACCCGGCGTTCCATCGAAGGATCAAAGCGAGGAAGAAACTGCAGGATCAAAAGTCAGCGCGAAATCTCCATTTCGATTGAGCGGTTATCAAAAGAAAACTGAAGCAAAGATTGACCGCGACGAAGCGCCCGAACGCGCAAACGAAGAACCAAAAAACGCCATCAAGACAATCGATTTGCCACCTAGTTTTCAGCGACACCTACGTGGTAACTCGAATGAAACCATCAAGCCAGTTGATGCCCAAGGCACGAGCAATTCGCGAGCGGAGGTAAGCAGTCTGGAGACGAGCTCGACCGATCAGAAAAAAGTCGACACCAACGGCGGGCAAACTGACAAAACGCTTGTTGCCGCGCCCATCACCACCCAAGTCTACGACTATCGGACTCGAAGACGCGAGGGTGCATCCGCTTTTGGATCATCTAAAAACGACATACGCCAAGGTCGCTGGATCAATGCCGTCGCCCGCGACTAGCCGCAGGTCGGCGCTCGTGGCCGCAGTTATTGTGAGCCGTCGGCGTTAGCCGCGGGTTTCGAAGGTGTAGTCCTGCAAAATCGGTGGTTCATCCAACGGCAATCTCTTCGCCGCGAATCGCTCGCCATTTGGCAGTCACCCATCACGTTGCGTCGCCCACTCCGAAACCCGCGGCTAGTTTGCTATTGTCTTAGATATTGGGGATGCAAAAAAAAGAGGATGCCTCGAAACTGGTGTTTTCCTTTCGGAACCAGGACATCGGAGGT
>JANLQO010000224.1:0-2612 GCA_031367855.1 Planctomycetia bacterium
AAGTTCGGCGTCGGTACATTCTCTTCGTCGCAGATCACTTTCAAGTTGTACACCACATCGTTGGCGAATTCTTGGACGGTGTAATTTACACTTGAATCCCAGCGCGTCTTCGAGCCATCGTAATCGACTCCCAAGCCGCCGCCGATATCCAGGAACTCGATGCCGCAACCGATCTGTCGCAGCTTGGCGTACACGCGTGCCGCTTCTTTCATGGCATTTTTCACCCGCTTAATGTCGGTGATTTGCGAACCGATGTGAAAATGCATGAGTTTCAGTTGCGAATCGAGCTTGGCTTCCTTGAGCATCCGCACGCACTCGAGAATCTCCGAAGTGGTCAATCCGAACTTGGCTGAATCGCCGCCGGATGAAGCCCACTTGCCGGATCCTCGCGAATACAACTTGGCTCGCAGGCCAATCCACGGCGCGATGCCTAATTGCTGTGCCAGCTTGACGATCATGCGCAATTCGTTGAGTTTCTCGACGACGATCGTCACCCGCTTGCCGGCTTGCACGCCTAACAAGGCTGTGCGTACGAACGATTCATCTTTGAAGCCATTGCATAGCAACAGCGACTCCGGACTTTGTTCCTGCGCAATCGCGGCGAACAACTCTGCCTTCGAGCCGCATTCCAAGCCAACACGACAGCGCGCCCCTTCGCGGAGAAACTCTTCAACCACTTCGCGGCGCGGGTTCACTTTCATCGGGAACAGCGGATAATGTTGCCCCGAATATTCAAACTCGGCAATTGCAGACTGATAGGCGGCAGTGAGCGTTCGCAATTGGCTGCTGAGAATTTGCGGGAAACGGATGAGCAGCGGCAGTTGCAGATCGCGCTTTAGCACAAGGTGATCGACAATTTCTTTCAGATCGGCGTAACGTTGATCGCCCGATGAAGGATGAACAATAATGTGCCCACGCGCATTGATGTCAAAATAGCCAGCCGACCAATTCTCTACGCCATAAACCAATTGCACCTGCTGGAGTACTTCTTCGTTCATTTAGATTCCCAATGGGCCAGTGTCTGTGAACCGAGTTCTGAAGGTAAAATTCTACTACCATCCTGCCAGCACGCGAGCCGAATTGAGCCGCTGGCAGGAAAGTGTCAAGGAAAAGGGGGAAACCGGATCATAACCCCACGCGTAAGTTGCGCTATTTTTATCGGGCCAATGGCCAACGCTGTGAAGCATTTCGAAGTGCCTATTTCGGAGAAATCGGCCTACGTAGATCGATTTCTCCGAAATCGATGCGCGCATGATGCATGAATACCAACAGTTTCCTAGCACAAACTGCTTCACAGCGTTGGCCAATGGCCCAGCAATTTATCCAGCCCAGCCCACAGGGCCCACAGGGCTGGGTGCTAGGTGCTATTGAATCTAAGGACCGAAGGTTCGGCAGTTTGTTTGTGGACATAATTTCCACGAGTAAACTGCATGGCCGTTGGGCAACGCTGTGAAGCATTTTTAGGCATTCCCAGCAGTCGCAAGGTCACACTCGGCAAGCTCGGCAAGAGTAACCCACGGTGGGTCGCATCTGCCGGATGCGACCATGCAGATCGAGTAACTTGATAAATGCGGCAACGCGCCTTGTTGATTAGTTCGCGCTATCCAGCCAAGATAAAGCCATACCGTTAGCTTCCACATGTCCAGGAAAGGGTTGGCTATGCATAATCTGACGCGTCGCAATTGGTTCCAAGCGGCTGGTGCTTCATCCGGGCTGCTGGCTTATTCACAGCTACTGGTATCAAGGCAAGAACTTCAATCGGTTTGTTCAATCCTTGAATGGGAAACAGCAGGAAATGGGTTTGCTTGCCAGCGAGCCGCGCAGCGAAAAACCAGAAGACGTTATAAAAAAGACGACCGAAGCACGAGGCTTAAGTTGCTCGGAATTGAGCGCAGATCAAAAGAAGCTGTTCGTGGAAACGATGAAAGGTATGTTGGCGATGTTCCGGGAGGACGATATCAACGCCAGCATGGCGACGATTGAAAAGAACGCAATCGTCGACCGGCTACATGTCTCGTGGTATGCGGGCAAATACGACATCGGTTCCGACAGGGTGTGGGATACTTGGCAAATTGAGGGCCCTGAAATGGTCTGGTATTTCCGAGGTGAACCCCATATCCACTGCTATTTCCACTTAGCCAATGCAAGTTCAAGCCGAGTCTAAAAAGTGACTCTTCTCGCTGATCGCCACCAACTGGTTGCTAGGCTCTGCCTAGTAACCCAATGTCTTGCAGGCTCCGCCTGGGCTGTGCGACAAATAGCATTTTCTCAAGATTGTGCTGATGTGAGTTTTGTTCGGCTTCCGTACAACCGACGAGTGAAAGCGAAGTGTCTCCCCTCGCCCCTGTATTCAGGGGAGAGGGGCCGGGGGTGAGGGGCGCGCATCCGCTGGAAGCACCCGTATGGATCCTTCATGTGGATCTACCGCGAACCGAGTTGAGCCCATTCGATAAAGGAATACGTTAAGTCTGAAGTGTTGAAGATCTATGTTGCTCCGCACTTCAAAACAGTTGTGCCCCTAGTATCTAACGTGCCGTCACCTTTAGCAATTACAGTTGGCACTGCTGGAAGCCGGTTGCAACGGATTCTGGCACAGCTATGCAGGTCCTAAA
>JANLQO010000236.1:0-20831 GCA_031367855.1 Planctomycetia bacterium
GATTTTCCCGCGAGCAGATCGTGTTGCGATCGCTCTGGTGGAGGAAGGCCACGTACAACCAAAATGGTGGAAGCTGCGCAGCGGAGATCCATCAAGCAAAATTCAGATTAGCAGTACACTAGTTGACCATGTTCTCAATAGCTGCGAAGCGATCATTTCAAGAAATGCGCGTGCCGATTTCGAAGACGTGGAGAGCATTCAACAGTTGGACGTCAACACCGTCATGTGCGCTCCGCTGTTTGATTCGACTGGCACTGCGCACGGTGTTGTTTACTTGGATTCACAGCAAGGCAATCAGCTCAACCGTCTGGATCTAGACGTGCTGGCGGCCATCGCAACTCAACTTTCATTGGCCATTAACTTCGCACGTCTGCACGAAATTGCTATTCAAGACGCGCTGGTTAGGCGCGACGTTGAGAGCGCACGATCAATCCAACTTCAGCATCTTCCCTCGGAAACGCCGCGATTGGACGGATTCGAGCTGGCAGGCTTCTACCGAGCGGCCCGGCATATTGGCGGCGATTACTACGATTATGTGCCGTTGCCCGATGGTCGTTGGGCGATCGTAGTGGGAGATGTCGTCGGCAAGGGAGTTCCAGCGGCATTAACTATGGTACGATTGGCCATCGAGGCTCGTACAGCCTTGGAAGTTTGCGGAAACGCAGCCGCCGCACTGAATCGACTCAATCTGCGCTTGGCGAATTCCTTCATTACCCTCGTGATTGTTCTCGTCGAACCCGGCAGCGGGAAAATCGAAATTGGTAACGCAGGCCACGAATTGCCGATGTTGCATCGCGCCGATGGCTCTTTCGAACTGATCGGCGCAGATGTCGCGTGTTGCCCGATTGGCGTCATGGAAAAGGAATCCTATGTCGACATAAAATTTGAACTTGAACCGGGCGATAGTCTAACACTTTATAGCGACGGATTCCCTGATGCTGAGTCGCCGATGCAATCGCGATTTGGCCGCGTTCGGCTCGAATCTGCGGTTGCTGCGGCACCGCGCAACGGTACCGAAGCGGTCCCGTATATCGTCAACGAGGTTGATCGATTTATGGGTAAGCATCCACAGTTCGACGATATGTGTTTGGTACAAATCCGGCGTGTGGCAACCTAGTACAGTTAATTCATAGCGAGTGGTCGAATGTGGATATCCATCATGCATCGGGCGTCAAGGGCATTCGCGGTTTTCATGCTGCCGCTTGCATGCATCAGTCTTGGTCAAGAGCCTCACAACGACGCCAATGCGACGTCTGTGGCACAGCGACGCAGCGATTCCTTCGAAACCAAAATGCGTTTGCTCGCAGCCGCATGGGAGCAGCGGGACTTCGATTTAGCTCGTTCACTCACCCATTCCCTGCGAGACACGGTTGTCCAAACGCAACACAATGAACAACCGCCTACCATATCCCTGGTCGGGATCGATCAGTTGCGAACGGTTGAGTCATTAGCTGCCCAATGGAAAGAATGGGCTCGAGGCTGGAAGTATTTCAAGACGCTTAACGTGGAGGAAATGGTCGGCGAACTTCGCCACTCCGAGCCGGTGGAAATCTCGATGAGTTTTCCTGCTGACCAAGTTAGCTCGCTGGCTCGCGAGATCCGAGTGGCTGCAGTTAGCCGAGGCCGCCTGATTGAGCTGCCATGCCAAGTTTTTGGGGAAGTGCGGCGAGAAAATCAGCGGTATTGCAGAATTCTGCTGATGGTCGACAGTCTCCCGAAACAGAAACAGGACTTGTTAGTTTTCTACGGCAATCCCGATGCAGAATTGCCTCAGTATCCGTCCGATCTGGTAATCGAAGGCGAAGGCTTTGGATTGGATATCTCCAACGCGCACTTCAAAGCCTGTCTGTCTAGACAAACTGGGCAATTGGAACGTCTTGTCCTTCGTCGCGAACATGGGCTCGAACTGTTTTCAGGTGGCGAAGGGCATGGCGAACCACCCGGTATCGACTGGGCGCATGACTATGTCGATGAGGACAATTTTCAAAAGCTACGTATCTCGCTATGGGATCGCTGCCCAGATTACGAAGTCATTCGCGGTCCGTTATGTACCATTATCCGGCGCTGGGGATTTCCTTACTCGCCGGTTCATCCAGTCTATTCACCCAGTCGTCTTATGGTGGATATCGAATATCGTTTCTACGCTGGTCTGCCGTGGTTCCACAAGATCGGTTCCATGAAAGCCATTCAAGACTTTTCAGCACAAGCTTTACGCGATGACGAATGGGTATTCTCCGGCCAGTCATTTACTGACAAATTGTGGATGACTGCGGACGGTAAACTTCGCACTGGCGATGTGCCTACCGATCAATTTGAAAGCCTGTGGGGCGTCGGCTTTTTCAACAAGATCAGTAAAGACTCTTTCATGGCTCTTTTCCTCGAACATTCTGCAACTGGTATTCCAGAACTTAAACACACGGGCGCACCCGAACTTTACTATCGTTGGCACGGCAGCGTCTGGAGCCGCTATCCCCTACCAATCAAAAACGTCCCAGCCGGTGCCGAATTGAAACAGAGGAATGCCTACGCGGCTCTGCCATTTACGGAGCCGGCCGGTGCGCAAGCGATCGAATCACTGCGTCGTTGCCTTGTCAATCCGCTGAAGTTATCTGCCAGCCTAGCTTCAGCTCAACCCACACTTGCCGCAACGGTTGACGTTAATTCCGCTCAGGCGGTGGGAAACCGGCTGGCGCGTCCTGGCGAAGCAGGCGATCACTCTCAGGTTAAGGCCGCCATCTGGCAAGCGTTGCGCGACTGTAAGGATGCGCAGCTCTATACGGCGGACATCGATGTCGTCGACCTCGGACTGGTCTATGATGTTCGAGTCCGCGGTGACGTCGTAACCCTGATAATGGCCATGCCTCATCGGGGGCGACCGCGACTCGGTTACTTTATCGACGGTTCCATCTCAGTCCATCCCACCCTGTCGGTGCCCATTCGCGAGCGACTGATGAAGATCCCAGGAGTCAGGCAAGTCACCTTCGAACAAACTTGGGAACCTGGATGGAATTCGAATCGGTTGACCGAGACTGGCCGACAGAAACTGGGGATGGAATAATGAATCTTCGTACGCAGCGAGGCTCCTTCGTCGCGACTTCGGCCACAGATCGGGATTCAATGGATAGCGCGCAAATTTATCGTCCTGGAGGGTATCGTTTTATTCCAGGAGTTTTTCAGTATTCCGCAGGTGTTGCAGCTGAGATCGGATACGAGATCCATCGCATTAATTTCATCCAGTTGCCGAATCTGGTGGATGGATTCGCCGCCATCGCGCGCCACTTGAGTTCGCTTGGTCTGCCCTTACAATCGCTTTGCCAATGTGAGCTGCGTTCGCCAGCACCTTTTACTGACGAAGAATTTCTGACTTTCAATCGAGGCTACGTAGAAACTTTGGAGCGCTGGGGAATCATCCAGGATGGCGCTAACCCCGTCGCCCGGTCTAATCTCTGTCCTCGAGTCGCTCCCCCGCGCGAACCGAGCCTCTTCTCGTTCTCTTATACAGTTCCTCAATCTACTAACTTAATGTCAACGTTTGCCATCGCTGGCTGTGGCGAAGCTCCGGAGGGAAAAGCCAACTATCGCGACCATATCATCCGGCGCGGTGAAGTCTCGCAATCGGCATTGTTGGAGAAAGGGGGGTTCGTGCTGAACGAGCAGTCGCGACGCCTGAAGACGCTTAGTTTTGATTGGTCACAAGTAACCGCAATCAATGTGTACACGGTTCATCATCTGTCCCAGCAGATCATCGATGAAATCCGCCAACGCACAGTCGCAACGCGCGGTCTAACCTGGTACGACTGCCGCCCGCCAGTGGTCGACATCGAATTCGAAATGGATTGCCGATGTGTTGCACAGGAAAGTTACCTTTAGCCAAATGGCACTCACCATAGGCAGGTAGGTCCGTCTCACAGCCTCTCCGAGACGGATACCGCGATTTTATCGCGGTTATTGCGAGTCTCGGAGAGACTCGCCCACGTGATATCACGCAAAGTGAGTGCCATTGACTCTTTTGCCCGTGGTATCCTCACCATCGTAAGGCGGACGCTATTGCGATGGATTAACAATCGCGACGGCAGAGCGCCGTGGCACACTTGATTACGTTCTCGCAAACGTTGATTCGCGAGGAGCTTCATAGCGGATATTAAGATGCGGTGTTTCGATTCTCTTTTGCCCAATTCCGAGCGACCGGACACCCGCTTCTACCAGACCGGTGGTCAGTAATGTTCGCTCGATCGGATACGGCGACTTGCCAGTCAGAAAAGTCTCTTCTGCTTTCGACATCAGCGACGCCGAGTACGTGACGTTTGGGGTGGGGGGCAGGTAGAAGAGCGTCGACAACGGCTCAATTTCTCCTTTAAGTCTAGCGGCAAAAGTAAAATCACCGATGAGACCGTTCATCATCAGCATGGTCGCTTTTACGCCATCCGCATACTCGAAGCGGTAGGCAACAGGCTCTTTGACCCACTGGCGAATTTGGGTTGGAGTTGGATACCGGTGACTGAAGGTCTCGGGTTGTGTGAGTGTTTGGCTGCGTGATAGGCAAGCCTCGAAGAGTCGCGGATCCCAACCGCCGCCCAACCAACTGCCTGTTTCCATGGCGCTCCAGACTGCGTCGCCGCGGAGCGCATGCATCGACACAACTCCCGTCTCGCCTCCACGTCGTCGCTCGGCCATGCACTGAATGGCTTCCAATGCGTGAAAGTCATAGCTGTCGATGCTACCGATCGACACGCTTAAGAGTTCCTCGACTTCGGCCCCGTTCGGCATGTCGATTGCGGGCATCCGCCAAGTGACTGGCAGCGACGATCCGGCCGAGAATGCAAATTTCAGCTCGCGTGAGATGTCGACCATCTCCTTGGCCCAATCCCATTTCCAAGACAGATGTTTGTCATTGAATATCGGAACGGTGCGACCATCGCGACGGAAGACATCAGTCACCTGCTTGAAGAATTCGTACCGTGGATACTTCGTCTGTCCATATTCATTTTTGGGATAGTTGCCGTGTTCGCCGATAATTAATACAGCATCGACGGCCATCCTGTCACCTCCGCAATTCAGCGTCTCAGCGATGGTCGGGAAGATCGGAAAGTCGAACTCTTGGGAACGTTGCGCGCTGAGATCATTCTCCGGTTTTTGATCCACATAAGCCGCGACCACTTTCAAAGGTGGCTGATGCCAGCGGCCGTTGATTGGGTAGCCGAGCAGGAATCTCTCCGCCATGTGCCAGGCGTGAGAGTGAAATCGCCACTCAGTTGTGACAACGGCCAAGCGTTTGAGTGGGGCGGTCACATCCGCAAAAGCGTGCGGCGCAATGACCAATCCAGTACCAATAGTCCCCAGAAACGCGCGTCGTGTAGGCATGGTTTGTCCTCTCGTTAACAAGTATCCGTGGCGATCAATTGTACGCCAATATTGCGCCTCAAAATGCCAAATGCGGGTTTTTTGATTGGCTTGGGTGGCGGATGCAAGTCGACGCAAGTCCCAGGTACAATGTTTAGCCAAGCGAGAGTCGCGGAGCGATGGCTAAAACATCCCGTAAACAAAGCCAAAGACTGGGCGCAATTTTCCCAAAGATGCGATATCTTCATGTCCTCACTGCCGAGACAGAAACGACGGACCGGATAATATGGCTCGACGCTTAGATACCAGGATTTTGCAGCGTTGGCAGGAAATACTCTCGATCTATCGTTGGGTGGCCTACGTTCTTCCGCTAGCCGTGTTCATGCTTATCGGCAGCTTTGAGCCGACCGATCCTGGATCGGCCATGTACCGATTTTATCCTTGGATCTACGGTATCAAACTGCTCGCTACCCTGGTTGCACTGCGACTCGTATGGCCTGTCTACAAATCGACGATGCGTCCCATAGGTTGGTATGGCATCGTAATTGGCATTGTTGGAGCCGGGGTGTGGATCGGTGTATGCAAGCTTGAACTGGAACGTACGTATCTGTTACCGCTCATCAAGCCGCTTGGGCTCGACCGTTTTTTAGACTTGCAAACACGTTCGGCTTTTAATCCTTTCGTTCAGTTGTCAGGGTATCCGATTGGGATTGCGATGTATCTGCTGGTCCGCGGCTTGGGACTGGCATTGATCGTGCCGCTCATTGAGGAACATTTCCTGCGCGGGTTCGTGATGCGCTACGTGGCCTCTGACAAATGGTGGAAATTCCCAATCGGATCGGTGACATTGAATTCGGCTATCGCCGGTACGCTGGTACCGATGTTGATGCATCCCAGCGAGTTGTTTGCTGCGGGGATTTGGTTTTCGCTGATTACCTTGCTATATATGCGCACGAAGAACTTGTGGGAATGCATCGCGGCCCATAGCGCGACGAATTTATTGATTGGGCTCTATGTAGTGCTCTTTGGGGCTTGGCAATTGGTTTGATTGCTTGGGAGCCTTTCGAACAGTGCTTTCCCAGGCGGGAGCCGACAGGCGTCTGAAAACGCGCGCGGTCGGATAATTCCACGCTACAATCAAAAAACGGATCGAATAACCATTCTTCGAACCTGTGAGTGAACAAATGAAAATAGTTCTCGTACACGGCTGGAGCGTATTCGACACTTCAACTTACGGGGAATTACCCCAGCGCCTGGTTGCAGAATCGCAGGCCGGTCGATTGCCTAACGTGACAGTACAGACTGTTTGGCTAGGCAAGTATGTCAGCTTTCGTGATGAAGTCCGGCTGTCGGACTTAGCACGCGGCTTCGAAGCGGCAGTTCGTCGCGAAGTCTTGGCGGAGGACCCTGACGAACGCTTCGCATGTATTACTCATTCAACGGGCGGGCCGGTCGTACGCGAATGGTGGTGGCGTCAGTATCAGAACCGCTTGCGGCCCTGTCCGATGAGTCACTTAATCATGCTTGCGCCTGCCAATTTCGGCTCTGCACTTGCACAACTGGGTAAGGAGCGTCTCGGCCGATTGCGGAGCTGGCAGCACGGCATCGAACCCGGCCAGGGAGTACTTGAGTGGCTGGAGCATGGCAGTAACGAATCATGGGAACTCAACCGAGATTGGATCTTGGATTCTGACAACAGCTCGCCGATTGCGGATAACATTGCTCCAGTCTATCCCTTTGTCTTGACCGGCCAGTCGATCGATCGCAAGCTCTACGATCACTTGAATTCTTACACTGGCGAAGCTGGATCTGATGGCACGATTCGAGCGGCTGCAGCGAACCTCAACGCAACATACATAAGGATGGAGCAGCAGGTCACGGCGGACGATGTTCGACAACTTGATCAAGAATTGAAGAAAGCCAGAGACGTGAATCAGCGTCCGGACCTCGATTCACTGAGACACCGTCCGACACTGAAAGTTACCGAGCGTTGTACAGCCGCTCCGACGGCATTTAGACTGATCGACGGGGCTAGCCATACAGGTTCCGAAGACGGCATCCTGTTTTCTATTAAGCAGGATCCTTCCCAACGTAATAGTACCGTCTCAGCAATTATTCGCTGCCTTAACGTACAGGACGCGACCGGATACTCCAAACTAAGTCAGGAGTTTGTGGCCGAGACTGCTAAGGTACGCGAGCGCGAGCGATTTGAATCCACGGGGGCTTGGTTGTTGAAACAGGAGTTTTTTCACGATGCACATTCGCTTGCAATCGTCAGATTCCGTGATGACGAAGGCCATGTGCTGACGGATTTGGATTTCAAACTAACCGGCGGCAAGCAGGATCGGGCGGACGGACTGCCTCCAGGTTTTCTTGTGGACCGACAGAAAAATCTCGTCGACAACAGCACGCTGACGTTCTTCTGTAATCACGATGTACTCGTTGGCCTTCCGGCTGTGATTGATAAGAACGGCGTAAAGCATCGCGACGCATTGCCCGGCATCGACCAAATGGGCGTGCATGTATACGCCTATCCTTACCTGGGTTTCGTCCGATTTTTTCCAGCCGTTCTGAAAGCAGCTAAAAAGGTCGTCGACGAGTTACTGCTTCCCGATCAAACCACCTTGATCGACATCGTCCTCAAAAGAATCATTCATCAGGGTGTGTTTGAGTTGCCCAGATCTGATCGCAATCCTTCCCAGAGTCATGACTTCAGGCAGCGACCCCTCGGCGAAGTGATCGATGTCTGATGCTCGACGATCAGCAGGAGCAATCGATACAATCGTCGCTGAAAACACCTGCCAACTCTGGACTTTCCCATTCTGTGCCCCCAAATCGCCGCGCTGCCATCAATCGTAAGCTACGGTTGCTACGGCAGAGGCCGTAGGATGCCCCTACGTTTTGAGAATTGATCAAAGGCGACTCGGGATGATGTCGACTGAACACGGACAGTTCGACTTATTGCAAGGCAGTAAACCTGCTGGGCGTCTTGTTGCGCTATCATATTCGGGGCTGCTGGCCGTATTCGCCTTTTTCCTGTTGGTTGCGGTCACTTCGGGATGTCGCCAAATCTATTTGCCTCGAATTGATCCTACAGGCGCGAATGTATTCCTTCCGTTCCCCAATACAACGGAACTTTCAGTATCTTCGTCACCTGCCTATCGGCAGCCTCCCGCGCCACCTGCCTGTCTTGATGCGGGCGATGCTGGCGTTTGCAATCTATTCAATAAGAAACAGATTGGTCAAGTTCACAAATCGTTACACAAACCGCCAGGGGCTTGTGGCGAGATTCAGTTGACACCGATGCGAGTGGTGGCGCCTGTCGGGGGCGAAGTCGTTTTGCTGGCTGGGATTTGTGGGGACGATGGGTACCTCGTCAAGCGTCAACCGATCGAGTGGATGCTCTCCCCAGATAGCGTTGGAACGTTCATCGAAGTCGGCGACGACATGAAAAGCAGGCTCATCAGCGCACTGAGCCATGCTCCCAAGGTTGAAAAGCTAGACGTCGATTTCGCTCGCGGTCGAACCAGTAACAAGGAATCGCTGATCACACGCGGTACGCCGGGAAATGTCGACGATATTTCATTGAAGGAAGGTCAAACTTGGCTGAGCATTTCGTCGCCGAGCGAAGGCGTTAGCCGCGTCACGGTGCTCGCTCCCGATAGCGAACTTTGGGATCAGCGACGCCGAACTGCGATGATCTATTGGGTCGATGCTCAGTGGGAATTTCCTCAGCCGCAAATCGCTAACAGCGGCGAGGAAGTCACGCTATTAACGCGCGTTACCAAAGCAGGGGATGTGTTCAAACCGGCAGTGGGATGGCGAGTGTTGTATACGATTGTGGATCCAGCCGTGGCGACGTTCTCGCCACTTTTCGAAAGCGATCGTGGCCGGGTTGAAGTGCGCGACAACGTGGCGCGCGTGACTGTGGATGCGAATGGGCAAGCCCAAGTGCGGCTGACCACACCTCCTGGAGTTCGCGGAACGACACCCGTTTTGATCGAAGTCATTCGTCCTTTGGATCCAGATGATAGCTTGCCGGAAATTCTGCTAGGCAGTGGACAAACAGTGGTCACCTTCAGTTCTCCCGGTTTAGAACTGCAATCTTTTGGTCCGCAAACGGCCACCGTCGGCGAACAGTTGACTTATACGGCGACCCTTGCCAATCCAGGGGACCGCGACGCAGAGAATGTAAAGCTGCTGATGCGTATTCCAGCTGGGATGCAGTTGGTGACTGCGTCGCTACAACCGAGACAATACCAAGATCAGTTGCTGTGGGATCAGGGCGTCTTGCCAGCTCAACGACAACTGGATGTAAGCGTCGTGCTCGAAGCGCAGCAGGTCGGCGACTACTCAGTTACGTTTGCCGGCACTGGAGAACCTAGGTTGGCCCGCAACTCGAGCGTTGCCACCCGCGTCATTCAGCCATCTGTGGACGTTCGTTTTGAACCCGTCGATGGTATTGCTCAGATCGAACTTGGCAACAAAATTAATTATGACATTGACGTTACTAATACGGGACGTCAAACGCTGACCGATCTTAAGTTAGTCATCGAATCCGTAGCGGGATTGCCCGAGGCTGAAAAAGGTGCCACTGCGGTTGAAATGTCCATTCCCATGCTACAACCGGGACAAACGACCAGCCAAGGTATTGCCTTTAGTGTTCAGCGCGAAGGAGAACTGGCTGCGCGAATCAAAGTTCTTTCTGGATCAGCGGTCCTAGCCGAACGTGCATCGACCGTGTTTGGTATTCCTGCAAAGCCGAAGCTGCCCGGAATCGATGTCACGATTGATTTCCCGGACAGTGTGGTAGTTGGTTCGAGAACTCGAGCCGTCGTCTCCATAAAAAATACGGGTAGGACAAACTTAACCGGTATCAACGTGACGATTTCTAGCGATCCCACGCTGCGAGCTGTGGCCACCGACACCGTAAATCAACGGCTAGTTCGACCCGATAGCACCGGCCAAAAATTAGTTTGGTTACCGCAAGATATGATGCCCGGAACCACTGGCGAGACCATTACCCAGTTATTTATCGAATACGAGGCTCAGTCGCCAGTCGCTCAAGCTGCAATTCTCGTTCAGGCAACTTGCAGTGAGAAGGTACAGGATCAAGCTCAGGTGATGACGCGCATCATCGGCAGCGGCCTTCAGCCTCCCCCTGCTGGAAACTCAGGGGGATCAGCCGTTCGCTCCGGGGCGCTGAGGATTGCCCTGAATGATCTGGAAGATCCAACCATCGTTGGCAAACAATTTCGATATGCCCTGAGCGTTACCAACAATCAGAATTTGGGAGATAGCAACATCCGCATCCTGTTGAAAATACCTCCAGAAATCCAACTGGAAAGTGTTTCGATGTTGACGGGTGAAGCCATAACCTTTGTTCGTAACAACGACGTATTTGAATTGCAGCCGGTATGGAAATTCTTAGGGCCCGGGCAAATTCTGCAGTACATCATCACGGCCAGAGGCCTAGTCGCTCGCGAGCAGGTCGAAATATCCGCAGCGGTATCGTCCGATTCTCAACCGAACGCTCAGATAGCCAGAGACACTACCACCCTCAACGCGAGCGGCCGCTAAGAGGCCCGTTCCCAGGCTCTGGCCTGGTTCCCAGGCGACTGCCGGCGGGGGCCTGGAAACCAGCTGTTGATCTGTTGATTACTTTTTGCGGAAGTGATAAATGCGGCCACCGCTGGTAACGCTGGTAAAGTAAACTTCGCCTGCTTCGTCTTCGCCAAATGTGACCACTGGCAAATTAGCACCGTTGGACCATTCGACCACGCGATTCTCAGTAGCTTTGTGAGTCTTTGGATCTACTTTCAGTGCCCACAGCTTGCCGGTCACGTAGTCGCCATACAGATAGTAACCTGTTAGTTCAGGCAGCAGTTTGCCGCGATAGACTTGGCCGCCCGTTATCGACTTGCCATAGCGTTCGTCATGCGGGTATTCCCACACGGGTTCGGTCAATTGATCATTGGCGTCTATGCCTTTGGGGCCAAACTTATGAGCGGCTTCGCGGACACTCCAGCCGTTGTTGCCACCCTTTTTGATGAAGCTGATCTCTTCCCAAATGTCTTGACCGACATCCGCGCACCATAGATCACCGGTGGCGCGATCGAACGAGATTCGCCATGGGTTGCGGAAGCCTCGCGCATAAATCTCAGGTCGCGCACCAGGCACTTTTACAAAAGGATTGTCGCCTGGAATGGCGTACGGCAAACCCGGTGATTGATGGTCGACATCGATACGCAGTACTTTGCCCAGCCACGTTGTCAGGTCTTGTGCAGACTGCAATGGATCATCGCGCTTGCCCCCGTCACCTAGGGCGATGTAAAGGTATCCGTCCTTGCCGAATTCGAGGGTACCGCCGTTGTGATTCCAGAACGGCTGCTTGATCGTCATCAGCACTTGCTCGGTCGCCGAATCCCCTTGCTTGCGATCGGGAGTGGACTTAAAACGCGAGATTACTGACAGGTGCGGTTCGCTGCGGCTAGTGTAGTAGACGAAGAATTCGCCGTTGCTCTTGAACTTGGGATGGAATGCAAGGCCCAGTAGGCCTTCCTCGTTTTCGCTGTCTTTATAGGTAACACGATCTTCGATATCGATGAATAGATCGGGTTCAGCCACATCCTGTTTGCTCACAAACGAATAGATCTTGCCGAGTTGTCCGGCTACGAAGACGCGGTTCGATCCGTCACCTGCATGGGTTAACGTAACCGGTCGTTCAATAAGAATATTTTGAAACGCCCGATCAGCGACAATGGCAATCGGCGATTGGTCAACGCCAGCCGCCATGGCGGGATCCTCGGCGAAGGTCAAAGATCGGTTTGCGGTGGAGCTGAATAAGCAAGCGACAAGAATTGGTGTGAGTACTGAGAGGCGATTCATAAATGCAAAAACTCCTGTGCGGGGTGGTTGTTCAATTCGAGCGAAGTGCGTCGAGCGTTGCTACCATGATAGAGCATAATCAATCGGCGGACCCAGGGAGCTGCACCAATGGATTGGCGATTCCGCGGCTGTCCACTTCATTAGGAATCCACAGCAAGCAGAGTAAATCGATTTTAATATCCCCTTTTCGGCAGGGGATCTCCAAAGCTTCGAGGGTCAGTCCTTCGACGCTAAATTTGTCTTGCAATTCTTGGACTTCCTTTTCAAAGGCGGCATTCAGATCATACTTTTCAGCCAATAACTGATCGAGCACTGTTGACGCGGCTTGGACCTCGGTACGTTCTTGGGCGGCTTTGCCGAGCTTTCGGGCCGCAGTGGATGTGCGTGAGACGTTCGTGCGGCTGACCAGTTTATTACCCAGCAACGCACCGAGGATGGATGAACCAAAGCTCAGGGCTGTGTTCCATTTTTCGTTATCGTAATCGGCTTTCTCCCGTTCAACACGCAGTTGCGCCGTTCGAATTTTGCTCTCAAGGGCGGCCAACAACTTTGCGTACTTTTCACTTAGCTTTGTTTTGGCTTCGTCGCGCATCTCGCGGACATTCTGAGTCCAAGCGATTCGTGCATCACTCTCGGCTTCGCCCGGCGCACTCGTTGCGTCTAGTTCTTTGCAGTAAAACAAACTCATGGGCAGATTTCGATACAAATGATCCGCCAGATCCTTGGACCAAGTCTTATATTGCTTGGCGTTGATCAACTCGGGTGGCAACTCACCGAACGCGTAGTCGTCTTCAGGCTGTTGGCTCAATTCGATTTTGTTGGGTGGTAACTTTCTGGCCTGCAGCCACAAGTCGGTAGAAACGGCACGGTCACATAGCGACAGCAGACTCATGTCTTGCCAGCAGTCGATCTTGCCGCTCGCTCGTACAAAGTGACAAGCCGCTTGTGCAAGGATCGCAGGACGATAGATCAGCTTAGTATTCTGGCGCGGTCGGCTTTCCGGAATCCAAAAACGTTCCTCGACGCCTGAGGGTAAAATCGGCCGCGTGTCCGTGGGGCTTGGCGAAGTCGATGCTGCCCCTGACTTTTCAGTCGAACTGTCGCTGGAATTCGATTTACCCGAGATCGAACTGCCGCTAAGTTCAGCGCGGCGAGGGTCCATCAACCCCTGAATCTGCTGACGACTTAGCGGTCCTCGCAGAAAGGACAACGCCCAACGCGATTGAAAAATAGTGGGCGCATCATCGTGGACGTTATTCATCAAGAACACGCGATTGCCTAATGCGGCGAGCGTCTGCTCCATCGCGTTGCGATCAAAGGGCTTGCCTGACTGCACCGCGGCGCCTTCGAGTCCCTCGAGCACGCGGGCTTTATCGCGCTCGGTCTGCAATCTACCTAGGAACCAAGTTCCAATGTTGCTCAAGCCTTTGTAATCCAAGTCAACGGGGTTCTGAGTTGCGAGAGCGATGCCCAGTCCAAACGCCCGGGCTTGTTTGAGCAATACCAGCATGGGTGGCTTGCTGGGCGGTTTCGCGCTGGGTGGGAAGTAGCCATAAACTTCGTCCATGTAGAAGAGCGCTCGCAGGCTGCTAGTGCCAGGCTGAGTGCGCATCCAACCGAGTAGCTCGTTCAGCAAGATCGTCACAAAGAACATACGCTCCGAGTCGCTAAGATGTGCAATCGAAATAATCGATAGCCTAGGTTTACCCTGCGCGGTGTAGAGCAGCTGCTTAATATCAAGGGGCTGTCCTTCCAGCCAACCTGCGAAAGTCGGAGAGGCCAACAAGTTGTTCAGCGTCATCGCGAGCTTCATGCGATCCGCGCTTGGGAAGAAACTGTCAAGATCAAAAACGCCGACTTTCGTCATCGGCGGCGATTGAATGAGACGAATGAGACCAGGTAAATCAAGGCTCTGCCCCTTCCGCCAAACAGTGTCAAAAATATTTGATAACAAGATATGCTCGCGGCTACTGAGGGGATCGGCTTCGATGCCCATCAGCGTTAACAAACCGGATGCGGCTCCCGCGATGCGCTCACGAAAAACATCCGCGTCCTCAATCACCGCTTGTGGGGGCGCGTTGAAATTCTTGAGGACCGTCATAGGGATGCCCGCGTTGCTACCGGGCGTGTAGATCGCGATATCAACTGCGTCGCGATAGCGTGCGACGCGGGCCGCGTCTTGATCCCAGGACTCGAGACCGGATTTCCATTTAGCAGCCGTTTGATCGGCCAGTTGTTCGAGGGTAACACCAGCTCTGGATGCATCTGCAGGTTCGAGCCACGGCTTGAAGTCATCACCTGAAAGGTTGGGGAACGCCAGCATCAGATTACCCAGGTCCCCTTTCGGATCGAGGGCGATAGCTGGAATGCCATCAATGGCCGCTTCTTCCAAGAGTGCCAGACACAAACCCGTTTTACCGCTACCCGTCATGCCCACACACATTGCGTGCGTCGTCAAATCCTTGGCGTCGTACAGCACTTTCTCGTCCAGCAATTGACGACCCACCAGCTCATACTTCTTTCCAAGATAGAACGAGCCAAGCTTTTCATAGTCTGGCAAGCTTTCCATGTTTAAATCCTCGACCAGTTGGGCTGAGCAGTGTTTAGCGAAGTTTGGGAAATCGTACCACTATTTGCACGTATTTGGCAGGACACGGCAGAGCAGCACCTTGACTGATTGCGAACCTCGCTGGCTGGCTTTTACCGCGTTGGCTGCATGTTCATGCCCGAATAGTTTCACCAACTGTTCAATCCCGCACATTCGGCTGACGATTGTTCGGTTTCTTCCGAAGTATCGGGCTCGGATTCTAGCAAGTACTCACGTATTTACCGATTCAACGCTGGGCGCGTTGGTAATGCGCAACTCGAGTCTCGTTGGATACTGGCTATGTGGCGTTTGCTTCTATTGCTGATCGTGATCATTGGAATCGGTTGTCGTTCGCGACCGTTCTTGATGAACGGAGCCATGAATGTAAATGGCGACATGAAAATGTCGGGCAACATGAACACCAGCATGAAGACGGACAACACCGCCTCGCGGCTCGTTAGCGTCATGATTCCGCCGGGAGGGTTTTCCGCTTGTCAACAATCTGGCAAAGTCGCAATCGTCGATATCGATGGTATCTTGATCAACAAGAACATTAGTGGCCTGGGCTCGATGGGCGAAAATCCCGTTGCTCTGTTTCGCGAAAAACTAGATGCCCTGCGCGTAGACCCACTCGTCAAAGCGGTCGTGTTGCGCATCAACAGTCCTGGTGGCGGAGTGACGGCGACCGACATCATGAGTCGCGATCTAATTCGCTTTCGCGAAGATACGAATGTGCCCGTTATCGCATGTTTGATGGACGTAGGCGCCGGCGGAGCGTACTATTTGGCAGCGCACTCGGACGCTATCATTGCCCATCCTACTTCCATCGTGGGCGGCATCGGTGTCATCCTGAATGTATACAACATGGAAGACACGCTCGGCCAGTTCAATATCGCTTCGGCGCCCATCAAAGCGGGTGATCAGATCGATATCGCATCACCAGAACGCGCCATGGACCAAACGGAACGCGCGACGCTTCAACGTATCGCCGACTCATTTCATGCACGGTTTATTGCTCACGTTAAATCGGTTCGATCCCTATCTGCCGAGCATGAAGAGAATTTCGAAGGTGGAATTCTGACGGGTACCGACGCTTTGCAGAGTGGTTTGGTCGACACGGTGGGCTATTTGGACGACGCGATTGCACTCGCAAGAAAGCGAAGTAATTTGGCAGTGGATTCGCCGGTAGTAATGTTCAGGCGAGACAACGATCGAGCCTATTCGCAGTTTGACGTCACGCCGAATACGCCTTTCTCGCTGCTGCCGATTAAAATGCCAGGCCTGGACCGCAGCAGCTTGCCCACGTTTCTGTACCTCTGGCAACCCGATCCAAGTTACCTGACCACTGCCGGTGGATAACTTGCACGGCTTCAGGTAAATTGATTTTGGGTTGCGCACACTTGGCAATCATTCGCAGCCATTAAACGGAGTCGCAATTGTATGGCGTTATCGCCATTGTCAGAGCCACCCAGAATACAACGCGTGCTGATTGTCGGAGCGGGATGGGTTGGACGTCAAATTGCAGCCCGCATGGCCCAACATGGTGTCAACGTATGGTTGTTCGACCGCAAGCGCGCGGTCTGCGAGCATTCGCTTGCATGGATTCGTTCCATCGTTGACCAACGCATCGAATCCAGTTCCCCAGCGGTTATTGCCGATTGGATTTCGAAGGTACAGATCGCGGAAGAAATTTGCGTGCCAGACATGGACTTGGTGATCGAGTCCGTGCCGGAGCAAATTTCACTTAAAAAACGCGTGCTCGGCGAAATCAGTGAGCGCTATCCTCCGCCAGTTATCATCGCTTCGAACAGCTCCTACTTTACCCCCAAGATGCTCAGTCGATTCGTAGAGGCACCGGAGCGATTCGCGCATTTCCATTTTCATGTCCCAGTTCAACAAGAATCGGTCGCCGATATCGTGGGTTGCGATGCGACGCAAACACAGGTCATCGATCAGCTCTGTGAACTCTCGCTGCGCATCGGTCAACCTCCCTTGAGACTCCGGCACGAAAACCCAGGCTATGTCTTCAATTGGCTGCTTCAATCCCTACTGCGAGCGTCCCTTGAACTGGTTGCCAAGGATATAACCGACCCAGCAGAAATCGATCGTTCCTGGAAAGCGGTCACCAACATGCCGCTTGGACCCTTCGGTATCATGGATCGCATTGGACTGGACGTCATCGAGCAAGTACTCAGTAATGCGCGTTGGGCGGAAAGCGATGACGTCAGTCTTGACCGCTTGATCGCAGTTCTCCAAGGTCCGCTCCGTCAGGGGAACCTGGGAGTCAAGACTGGCAAAGGTTTCTACGATTATCCTGACAACTCGCACGACAACGCGTAACGCACTCAGGACAAGTCGGAATCGAACACGCGCACATGCTTCCAATTCGGCTTGTTGAGTTCGATAAACTTCAAATGGCGAGGTTCGATTTGGTAAGCGTCGTGTGCGGCTCGGTCGGTAAAAACTGTGTGCAGACTCACGTGAAAACTTCGATCATTCACCGGGCGCGCCAGATCGGAGTTCAGTCGGCCCACAGCAAAGTAATCCAAGCCGGGATGGTTGGCCAGATATTCATGGCAGGCTGCGATCAACTCGTCAATCTTTGCGGCTGATGCATCGCTGAGTTCAAAGTAAACCATGTGTGCCAAGCCAGGTGTCGTCGCCATCGCTCGCTCTTTTCTATCGCGTTACTAGGATTGCGGAATTCGGAAAGTGCGAATTGTAGTCGCAGCGATCCTTTTCCGCGACACCCAGGTCGCGCTCCATTCTCCTCAACCACGCTTGTCGAACAGCACGCAAATCGGTGTCGGCGCAAATACACTGTTCTGATCAAACGTGATCATGCCCGATGTTGGATCGATGGAAAACACACCCAAGGTATCCGACAGCTGCCCGGCAGCCAGCAACCAGTTACCGTCGGGCGTGAGATTGAAATTGCGCGGCGTGGCACCACGTACATTCTCAATTTGAATTCGCGTCAACTCGCCGCTCGTCTCATTGACTTTGAAAACTGATATCGTATCGTGACCGCGATTGGCAGCGTAAACGAACTTGCCGTTCGGATGAATACGAATCTCCGAAGTGCTTTTGGCTTTTTCACGTGCTAAACGATCTGCTGGGACAGTTTCGATCGTCTGTCGCGCCGTCATGGTGCCCAGCGCGGTTTCATAGTCAAACATCGTCACCGTCATGCCTAACTCATTCAACACATAGATCCATTTGCCATTCGGATGAAATTTCATATGGCGTGGACCGCTGCCCGGCGATACGACCCCTTTGCCATGCGCGTTGATCGCTCCAGCGATTGCATCGAATTTGTAAATAACAACTTGATCCAAACCGAGGTCCGGCACAAACGCGAACCGATTATCGGGTGACACGCCGGTCCAGTGAGCATGGGAGGCATCCTGTCGCCCGGCTACCGACTTGGATCCACCCTCGTGATCAATCAACTGCGTTCGCTCCTTGATTGAACCATCTGCATTGACGCTAAATACAGCGACGGAACCGCCACCGTACTGCGCTGTGAAAAGGGTCTTGCCGGTACTGTCCAATGAGACGTGGGCTGCACCGCCATCACCAATTGGGACCGCGTTCAGGAATCTCAGCGCGGGCGTGTCATTCATTCGATCAATCGTGAATGCCGCAACCACTTGCTCAGCCTGCAATCCACCTACCGCGTATAAAACCGACTGCGTCGGATGCATGGCAAGAAAGCCTGGGCCCTCCATCGAAGCTGCCAATGTGGGCTCTGACAATTTGCCATCTGCGGTATTGAACCGGCAGTGATAGATTCCCTTACTGAGAGAACTGCGCCCGGTGCCAATCCAAACGTCAAGAGTCTCCGAACGAAGTTCTGCTCCGAACGACGCCGCGAGCAGTAACACCGCGAACGTCCAGCGTAACGGACGAAAGATAATGTAATTCACTGGCGGATCTCCCGGCGGAAGCAGAGTTGAGCGTTATGTTCGCGAAGGACTTGGCGTAACCTTAATAGCCTACAAACAAAAAATCAACAAGTAATAGCCGTCGCTCGATCAGGATAAGGCACTTTCCTTTCCATTTCGTAACGTTGCGAGCGAGCGCAAAGGCCCTGCGGCCGTTACGGATATTCCGCCCCAACGCAACCCACCCCTTCGAGAGAATCTTGGATGAAGCGGTCGTGATTTCAGGCCGCAAATCCTTTACAATTTCGAACCGAGTTTCGCTTGATACGCAAGTGCTTGGCTTATTTACGCAAATACCTATGGGGAGAAAATACGATGAGCGGAGTACGAGTCCTGGTTGGCACAGCAAAAGGCGCGTTTATCCTTTCCTCCGATGGACAGCGTGAAAAATGGGACATCCAAGGGCCTCTGTTTGCTGGCTGGACGATCTACCATATGAAGGGCTCGGCGTTGAACCCCAATCGAATTTATGCTTCGCAGTGTAGTGATTGGTTCGGCCAAGTCATCCAACGTTCGAATGACGGTGGCAAGACGTGGGAGCAGCCGGGTGGCGAAGCTGCCCCCGAGTTTACAGGCCAACCTGCCGGGGTTAGCAACAAGTTCGTCTATGACGGTCAAGTCGGAACTCATATGTGGTTTGACGGAACGCAACACCCCTGGGAATTCAAACGTGTTTGGCATCTCGAACCCTCGCTGACGGACGTCGACGTCGTTTATGCTGGTGTGGAAGATGCTGCCCTGTTCCGATCAGACGACGGCGCGGCAACTTGGAAAGAACTTCCAGGGCTGCGCGATCAACGTGGCTCTGAGTGGGGGCCTGGAGCAGGTGGAATGGGGCTGCATACGATTTTGCTTGACCCGACCAATCCCCAGCGAATGTATGTGGCTATCTCGGCGGCCGGTGCGTTTCGAACGGATGATGGCGGAACGACTTGGAAGCCCATTAACCGTGGCCTGAAATCGAAGTACATTCCCGATCCCGATGCGGAGATTGGTCACTGTGTGCATCGCTTGGCGCTGCATCCGTCGCGACCGGAAGTCGTGTTTATGCAGTTGCATTGGAATGTGATGCGCACTGACAACGCAGGTGATTTGTGGACAAACGTCAGCGGCAACCTGCCAACCGACTTTGGGTTCCCCATCGAAGTTCATGCGCACGAGCCGGAGACGATCTATGTCGTGCCCATCAAGAGCGACTCTGAACATTTTGTTCACGAGGGTAAGCTGCGTGTTTATCGTAGTCGCACTGGCGGCACCGAATGGGAACCGCTTACCAAGGGACTGCCTCAAGAAAACTGCTATGTAAACGTCCTTCGAGACGCGATGGCAACGGATACATTGGATAAATGTGGTATCTACTTTGGCACGACCGGTGGACAAGTTTACGTCTCGCCGGACGCCGGGGACAACTGGACATCGATTGTGCACGACTTGCCACGCGTGCTGTCGGTTGAGGTCCAGACGTTGCCATGACGAAGTACACCATTCGCGTCCTCATCCCTTACCACCTACAAACTCTTGCGGAAGTGGGCCACGAAATATCACTTGAGATTGAGAACCCGGTTACCCACGACTCAGTCATTCATGCTATCGAATCCGCCTATCCGATGTTGCGCGGTACCATTCGAGATCACGTAACCAAGGTGCGTCGCCCACTGCTGCGTTACTTTGTTTGTTCGAAAGATGTGTCGCACGAGCCGCCCGATACATTGCTGCCCGAGGCGGTTTTAACGGGCGCTGAGCCGTTCATTATTTGGGGTGCTATCTCCGGCGGATAAATGCGCTCGTGCGGCATCTCGCGTGTTCAACTGGGAACCGTATCACGGCGAGGGATGTACGCGCCCTCCATTGTCCTCCCAATCACGTCCCATTCAACGGCAGTCCGCTGGGCTGCGCTCAGCAATTTGAGATCAGCAATTTGAGATTTGAGATTTGCTGACACCAACGGATTCTAGGTGCAAAAAATCGGGGTAGCCCTAACTTGCCAAACTTGCTCATCTTTCTTTACCACAAGCCAGGTGAGGAAAGCATGGACGCAGTCAAGACTCCCCGATCATGTTCGAGAAAGT
>JANLQO010000259.1:0-3033 GCA_031367855.1 Planctomycetia bacterium
GAGCTCGCGGCGCTCGATGCCGATTGGGGATCGTTCGAGCCAGCAGCACAAGCCGCCTTTGAATTTGCAAGGAAGCTGTCTTTTTCGCCCTACGACGTCGCAGCCACTGACCTTGATAAACTGCGGACTCACTATAACGAGTCCCAAATCGCTGAGATAAATGTAGCAATTGCAGGATTCAACTCCACCAATCGTTGGACAGGTCCAATGCGAATCCGCCAGGATGTATTGTTCGAATTCACCCGACCCACTTCGCCGAAGTATGCCGACACTTTCAGTCTCGTGGCTCCCGCAAAACGAATCGCCGATTTGGGATTGGTCGCCGCAGAGTTCCGACCGCGCCCAGCGTTTGAGAGCTGGTCAAGGGTTCATGAAAGACTTTCGCAAGCCAGAAAAAGAACACCTCGATTGCCGCTCGCGGACGTGGCCGTCACTGAGAAACTTCTTTCGGAAAAGGAATTGCCGATTGCATTGGCGAATCAGCAATGGGTACGATTCTTAGCTACGTTGCCAAAGCCTGGGTCGGACCGAATCCTTGCCTATCACAAAGCAATGGAGCATGGAACGCTCGATAATCGGTCCAAGGCAATCATTGCGTATGTGGCTGCGCGTCAGGACCGAGCATGGTACGCGCTTGGGCATGCTCTGGAGCGACTTAAAAACCAAGGCGTGAGCTTAGATGAAATCCAATCGTTTGATTCGCCAGCCACTACGAAATCAAAATCGGATTCAATCTTGGTTCAGTTTGCGACGCTCATCACAGCAGATCCCGCCATGGTCAGCGATGAAGACTTCCGCGACATGCAAGCATTGATGAATGACAAGCGAGTAGCCGAAGCCGTGTACATAACGACACAAGCCGCATTTTTTAATCGCATCACCGAAGCCGCCGCCCTGACTTTGGAGTAGTCTGTACCTATAGTACGTCTTCAGCTAAAAAACTACAGATCCATCCCAGCACCGTGTACTCGCAGTCATTCCTTTCGCTCAGAGAAATCTGGCAGCAACTGAGCGACTCGACCAGGTGAAAAACGAAAAAACTGCTTGGCAAACTAAGTTCGCCAAGCAGTCTTTTGATAACTCGTATTGTGGCTCAGAGCTAACTAGAACGTAAAGATCGCGTCCATACCGAAGAAGGTTTGGCTCGATCCGCGGTTTTCGTTGAACCCGATGCGTTCTTTGTCCCAGACCCAGCGTGTTTCCGGACGCACGATTAGGTTTGGATTAATGCGGTAGTTGATGCCCGCAGTTTGGTTGTAGAGATCAGCGTTGCGAATGCCACCTGTTTCGCTCGAAATGTTGAACCATTCGCTACGGCTGCCCAGCGATACTTTGTCGTTGAGTGCGTAGATCAGGTAGTGGATCGACCCGAAAGTGTTTCGGATACCAGTACCATTTGCGTCGTTGGTGTACAAGTAATCGTTTTGGGCGATGTATTTCAGCTTGTCCGTCAAACCGAGTGTCAATACTGCACTGTGGATTTGACCGCGTTCGTTTCCGCCAGCGCCTGAGAAGAAGCCGTAGTTGTAGTTCTTGTTAAAGCGACCAAGAGTGCTCGTGTAAATCAGCGTTGCATTGTCGCCGAGTTTACGCGAGAAACCACCGAGATAGGCGTCGCCATTGTGTTCAAAGCCGCTGTCCCAACCGGTTACGTAACCGTTCCACAAAGTCGTGTCGTCATCCAACTTGTAGGTGGTCAATGCACCCGTGTGAGTGAAGGGCTCAGCGTTGTAGAACGTGAACTGACGGCTGTAGAAGAAGTTGCCTGTGGCAGCCACAACCTCGTTACCGACGATCGTGAAGAAGTGACCAACCTTGACGGACATGTTTCCGTAGGCTGCTTCAGCGTATAACTGAGGAATTGCGTGACCGTAGGCGCCGCCGTTATCCCACGAGTTATCCCAATGGTTATTGGGGATACCAAACGCTTGGGTATCGGGACCATCGGTACCGTACAGGTAATCCATGCGTCCACCAAAGCCTAAACCGGAGCTACCGTCGGCGACCTTTTCAGCATACAGCCATTGTTGCTGCAGTTGAACGTGATCCGCGTAGTTGTTGAAGTTACCGTTGGTGTTGGCTGAGTGGTAGCCAAGGTTGCTCCAGCCGCCGATCGTCAGACCGAGGGGATCGTTAGCGAACAATCGCCATGGATCGCTTCCTCCAGATGCTGAATCGCAGCTACCGTCGCCATCGCACAGACCTGCACCAGCACCGGAACCGGTGTCACAGCTGCTGATGGGTGCGTCGGTGCATGAGCAAGATGCTGGAATGACTTTCGCCATTTCAGACGATGCCAAGCGAACGTTCTTGCCAGCTTGACCAGCTACGGGAGCTGATTCGGCTGCGTAATATCCATAAGAGTTGGCAGAGGTGGTGGGTTCTGATGCCCAGCCCTGGCTGCCGAAAGCGCAGGCGATCGCCGCCAATAGCGCAGTCTTGGTAATTTTCATTTGTTCATCCTTGATAGATCTTCGGAATCCTAAGCAACCGCAAAGCCACTGTTGACCTTGCAGACGTACATGAGATCGGGACCAAGACCGCCACTCTGAAAAGTTGAGCCACTTACGAGTTCTTGGAAAACAGCCCGCACTCATAAACATGCGTTTCCGGAATTAGCTATCGGAGCATACTGAGTGCGGGATTCAGCACTTTTTCTTTCGTGCTGTTCCAACAATTATGGAAATTCTACCGGCTCGGTAAGCTGTTCCGCCTGCGTAGAGATTGCTAGGGGTAAGCACGCTTGCTGTGGTTAAAATGTCAGTTTGCTAGCATGCTGCAGTAGGAAATTAGTGCTCTGTTCAGATCAGATTTTGGGGTGGCACGTAACGGGAGGGCGAGGTTCCTACCGAGCCTTATACCGAGCGGCTCAGCAGGCAGTGCGCTAGCACCCGATTCACGCAGAAGAAACCGGACGCTAACGAGAGCGTCTCGCTTCGGAATCCAATTGAAAACACTGATTTACAGGTGACCTATCAGCCGGAAGGCGTTAGCCTCCGGTTTGGGACGCAACCGGAGGCTATCGCCTTCCGG
>JANLQO010000270.1:0-5549 GCA_031367855.1 Planctomycetia bacterium
CCTTAATGTACATCGGGCGGTCACTTGACCTCAAGCATCCGCTCCAAAGCAATCATCGAGTACTTTGCGATTTCGGGCTCGACTTCGATTTCGTTGACGACACAGCCAGCGATTAAGTTCTCAATGCACCACGCGAGATGAGCCAAATCGATACGATACATGGTCGCACACATGCAAACCACGGGCGAAAGAAAATGGATCTCCTGCTCAGGATGATCTTTCTTTAATCGATTAACCAGATGCAGTTCAGTGCCAATTGCCCACTTCGTACCCGGGGCTGCGGCTTCTACTGTTTTCATGATCTTGCTGGTTGAACCCGAAATATCCGCCAAGTCATTGACCTCTTGTGGACACTCTGGATGGACCAGGATCTTGATGCCCGGATGACGTTCGCGAAATTGATGCACGTGTTCAGCGCGGAACATCTGATGAACACTGCAATGCCCTTTCCATAGGACGACGCGACTATTGCGAATTGCTTCTTCCGTGTTGCCTCCAAGGTCATCCGCGTACGGATCCCACACCGGCATTTCGGCATTGGTGATACCCATTTTCAATGAGGTGTTTCTACCGAGGTGTTGATCGGGGAAGAAGAACACGCGACTGCCACGTTTAAAAGCCCACTCAATTACGGCTGCAGCGTTACTGCTGGTACAAACAATGCCACCATGCCGACCGCAAAAAGCCTTCAGAGTCGCAGCTGAATTGATGTACGTCACGGGAATCAGTTGCTGAGTGTCGATGACTTCGCCAAGCTGGTCCCAGGCCGCTTCGACTTGTCGGATTGCCGCCATATCAGCCATCGAGCAACCAGCGGCCATGTCGGGTAGAATCACAGTCACGCGTTCGCCATTGCGTTCCGCCAAACGAGCGGGGCTGTTAGCGAGTATGTCCGCAGTTTCGGCCATAAAGTGAACGCCGCAAAAAATGATCGTCCGGCATTCGCCACTCGACGCCGCCAGTTGGCTCAATTGATAGCTATCGCCGCGCAAGTCCGAGTGGTCAATCACATCATCCTGTTGATAATGATGGCCTAAGATCAGCAGTTTTTTTCCCAGTTGTTTACGTCCGGCGGAGATGCGGGCGGACAGCTCGTCATTTCCCAATGGCTTGTAATCACTGATGGGGAATTTTCCAGGCGATTGTGGAAGAATCGTGGCGATCGTCATAAAGAACTCGGAAAAACGCTGTTGTAAACTAAAGGTGCCGCTAGCATGTGAAAGTCGGCTAACTTATCCAACGGAACAAATTTTACCAAAGCCTGAACAAACGGCGCGTCGATAACTTCCGAAGAGCTCGATTTTTCACGGTGTTCTGCCAACTTTGTGAGGCCTTCGTATGTCCAGGCAGATCAGCGAACAATATTGCCGCAGCGTCCTGCATGTGGAAGTCCCCGTTGTCGTGACGCTAGCTAGTAAGCGGATGCCTATCGACCAAGTTCTGAAGCTGGTCCCGGGCGTGATGATTCAGTTCGAAAAACCCTGCGATAGCCCAATGACGTTGGAATTAGGCGGCATCCCGATTGCCCAAGGGGATGTTGTCAAGGTCGGCGACAAATTTGGCATTCGGATCAGCGAGATCGCGAGTCCTGCCGAGCGATTTATTGACATCGGCAGGCTCCACTAAACGGCGAAGATCCCCATTGCGAACGATTGAGACCGGATGCATGAGAGTCACGTCCCAGCAGTATCGCCCTGCGGCTGTTTCGCAGGCAACGAAAATCTAAATTTAGACCCAGCACTTAGCTCGCTCTCAACGGACACGGTGCCACCGTGGGCTTCGACAAATTTTTTGACAATTGCCAGTCCAAGTCCCATTCCTCCACCATTTTCCGAATCGGTCTCTCCCTTGTCGAAAACTTTTGGCATGAGTTCAGCGGGTATGCCGCAACCATTGTCAACAACCGTACATTCTACAGTGCCATCAGCCTCGTTTTCGTAGGCACTGATCTTTATGACGCCTTCGGGTGAATACCTTATCGCGTTGGCAATCAGGTTCTGAAGAATTCTTAAAAGTAGGCTTGCGTCTGCATAGACGGAAAGATCATAGGGCACTTGGTTAATCAATTGGGTACGATTGGAAAGCGCCACCGGTTGCAAGTCCCGAAGGAGCATTTCGACTAAAGGCCACAAATCCACTACTCTGCGGTGCAAGTCGACCCCCATTTCAGTTTGAAGAGTGGTGTTTTCGTCGATGATCTTGCGTACAAATCGGTCCAGGTGCTGAATGTTGCGATGCAATGTTTTTAGCATGGTGATTGCGTCTTCGCCAACACTGTTTGAAAGCAACATCTGCAAGACCTGTGCGCTCAGGGAGATTGCATTTAGTGGTGTGCGGAGATCGTGCATGACAAAGGTCAGGTATTCCTGGCGGCGAGTCCTGACTTCTAACGCTTGCCCCGTGGCGTAAGCTTGAACTGCAGACGCAATGGCCCTGTCGAAAACGCGATTGAGCGTGCGGAAGCATTCTCCTTGAAGAATGACGGATCTGCTCTCGGCAAGATCATGAATACACCCACGCAGAATGTTGTATTCGGCGACGATTTCTTCAATGTCAAATCCATCTTGGATGCGTTGGAGTCCGTGAGCGGGTGGACTCCCTTCGCATAAGGCTTCGGGAATTGTGGTCCCCGACGGCGCACTACAAGCCACGCATAATTCGTCGAGAAACGTTGGAATGTGGTCATTGAGGGTTGGAATATCTAAATGCTTTGCAGAAGGCAGCTGCCTAACTTGTTCGCGCCAGTTTCTAAGTAAAAGTTCGCGTTCGCAACGGATCAGGTTTTCCAAATCTCCGAGGCGAACAATGCTTGAAGTCGGCTGATGCATACGTTACCTGTCGCCCTGTCCACCTGAGTCTGGTAGTAAAGCGTGATGGGTCTTGTCCGAGTGATAATGGGAAGGATTGGATGGTACACGCGCAGACTTTGTAATGAACTAAGTATGCGTCCAATCCTCATATCGTAACAAACGTTGCCGTTATGTGTGCTGTAAAGAGTAGAGAAATTGATAGTCCATTGCGCACGTCTCGACCAGCTTGAACGCTAGCGCGTCGCTTCGATCACTTGAGTACCAGAGTGGAATTCAGCCGCACAGTCGTAGGCTAGCTGCTCGATCATGTCGAACGAAAATGTATCACTTTGACTAGGCTTAGTCTCGCAGATAAACGGGGATGTCAATCAGCTATGGGATAGGCTGCCGGCCTGAGTGGCCTTGCCCATCCGATTCACAGGCTAGCCGCCTATGCCAGGTTTTCCAAGGTGGCAGTGCACTCGTACGCTGTCTGCAAATTGGACCTCAGACGCACTTTTAAGATTATGTCATGGATGGCGCGCATTTTGCTTAAGGGTTGCTACGTACAAACACAATGTCCCACAAGGAAACGATTATGAGACTCCTAGCAATTGCGATGCTAATCGCCCTATCGACTACTGGCTGCGACGTTCCTAATGCCACCACCAGCCAAAGTTTAACCAGTCCCGAGAGTGCCAAGACGGGAGTGGACCGCGATAACTCGGCCGTCAATAAACGCGACGCCGAGCTGCACACAAAGACGCCCTTGGACCAAAAGGAAAACCAAAGCGATATCAACATCACTGCCGAAATTCGGAAGCGTGTGGTTGACACTCAAATGTCGACCAACGCGCAGAACGTGAAGATCATCACGCAGGACGGTATGGTAACGCTGCGAGGTCCTGTTAAAACCGCCGACGAAAAGAAACGGATCGAAGAAATTGCCCGGTCAGTGGCCGGCGATTCAAAAGTGGATAGTCAGTTGGAAATTGAGTAAACCCTAATTTTGGTTAACACCAAAGGAGCGAAGAAATGGCTAACGCCGTATTTTGTACAGTCAAAACAACTAGTCAAGCATCAGCCGTAGTGGATCGTTTGAAAGCCGCGGGCTTCACCGCGAGCGACATATCGGTGCTCGCACCCGACAAGGATGGTACGAAGACTTTTGCGGTCGACAATCAAACCAAAGCGCCTGAAGGTGCGGCGACCGGTGTCGGTACCGGAGCCCTTCTCGGCGGCGGACTTGGCTGGTTGGCGGGTATTGGAGCCTTAGCGATCCCTGGAGTTGGGCCGTTAATTGCCGCCGGCCCCATCATGGCCGCGCTCACTGGCGCTGCCGTGGGTGGAACCGTAGGTGGAGTCACAGGTGCCTTGATCGGTCTGGGCATACCTGAGTATGAAGCCAAGCGGTACGAAACCAAATTGAAGGGCGGAAACTGCCTCATCTCGGTTCACTCCGAAGACTCACGCGAAACAGAAAATGCCAAAAAAATCTTCGAAGCCGCGGGTGCAGAGGATATTTCAACTTCTAGCGAAGCCGCTACCGCTAGTCGTCGTTAATGGCGCAGATAGGCTGAAACGATAACACGAGAAGTCGTCGATATAAGAAGTCAAGGAGGACTTCGACTTCTTACGGAACTCATGCTCGAAAAATGTCAACTTTGGAACTGCCATCACCCGCTAAGAAGAACATTGCAGCGATCGCAGAACTTGAGCTTCATTTACTCGGGCGACGCTCATCCGTTGAAAAACTGGGAGATGGCATTGCTCGCTTTTTCGGAAGTCTGTGGTTTGTTGCGGGTCAGGCGATGTTCATAGCGGTTTGGATCGCAATCAATGTGAATCAAGCCTCAGGAATTGCTTTTGATCCCTATCCTTTTCCGCTCATCGGATTGATCATTGGTATTGAATTCCTTCTCCTTACAACTTTCGTGTTGATGAACCAAAACGTTCAGTCAAGAAAGCAAGAGCAGTGGGGACATGTGACGCTGCAGGTTTGTTTGCTTTCCGAGCAAGAAAATACGAAATGCATGCAGATGCTCCATCTAATTTGCCAACGTATGGGCTTAGAACAGCCCAGCTATGACCAAGAATCGGCTGACTTGGCGCAGGCCACTCCGCTGACAACCTTGGTCGAGGAAATCGAAAAGGCACGTGAAGCCAACGTCTGACTAGGTGCGGCATGGCGTTTGCTTCCTTGGATGGGATGATCGGGTATTTCAATTCCCGATTTCGACATCCGACATCTGCGTCGAATCGTCGCTGCGAAATTGAGCCAAGTTATTCAGGAATAATGCTATGTCCAAATCGTTTTCAGAATCAGTGTCAGAATTGGGTACTACCGTCTCAGACGCTGCAAAAAAAGTCGGCAATACGATTGCCCAGGGCACGGAAGAAGCGGTGGATTTTGTGAAAGAAAAGACCGGAATCGGAACGGTAGAGGGTAAAGATGTTGGCCTTAAGGGCATTAAGGATCACATGAGCGTTGTAGCGTCTTGTGGTAAGACGATGGGCACCGTGGATCGCGTTGAGGGCAGTGCGATTAAGTTGACCCGCAAGGACAGTCCCGATGGTCAACACCACTACATTCCACTTAACTGGGTGGCCGTGGTCGACAACCACGTTCATCTCAACCGCAATTCGAAGGAAGTTGAGGGAGGTTGGAAGTCCAGCGCATCATCGTGTGATTGCCACTAGCAGTCAGCGATTACTTAGCCGACTAAGGTAACTAATTCAGACGTTTTGTATAGTTCTTCA
>JANLQO010000283.1:0-9555 GCA_031367855.1 Planctomycetia bacterium
AAAGTTGGAAAAAGCCGCTTACATCAGCCGCACATGGGGCGATGGTTATGGCTACTTGCTTGTGGCGACTGGCCGGGCTGAAGTCATGGTCGACCCCATCGCCAATCCTTGGGACCTTGCCGCCGTTCAACCCGTCGTCGAAGAGGCTGGCGGCAAGTTCACCAGCTGGTCGGGCGAATCCAGCGTTTTCGGTGGCGACGGAGTTGGCAGCAATGCCCTCGTTCATGGCGATGTGCTCGCCATGCTGAAATTGCCCTCTTAAATGTTCACTTTTTGTTGCTGGGTCACTCCTGCCCGGAGCGACCCACCAACTCAAAGTCAGTCTCGTGTGCGCACGCTTTCCCCGGATGAACCCCAAACTTGCGTAGTTCCTGCGGTGAAGACTTAAAATGCACCCTTTGGGTGTCAGAAAACAACTTGTTGGAATTGTCAAACGAAACAAGGCAACTCGCAAGTCCGCACGTCGTCGGCAAACCGAAATGATGATTTCGGAGCTCAATAGCTGGCATGCAGTCGTGACGGATGTGCCTTGTGTTAGAATTGGATGAAATCTGGCGTCCACCTGGCGCCGTGGGTGAATGCAGGCATCGCTTGCGAGCTGGGAATCGAACCGCATGCCATTGAGATTCCAGTTGCAGGGCAGCCGAATGACTTTAGATGAACAGATCGACGACTCAGAAGATAATCAATTCGCCGAATTTCAGTTGGCTCGATTTCCTTCCAATTTGCATTTGCCAGCTGGCGACGATGAGCTTCTCAAGGATGCGGCTGCGGCGGTGAGGCAGGAGTATCGTGACTGCTCGAAATGGAAGCGTTTGCGTTGTCGCAAGGTGAGTATTTTTGCAGAGCGCGATCGTGGTACAGTCTATGTCGTGCACGTCGGTAGTTCGGTAGAGTTTGATTGGACCTGGGAAGGGGCAGTTGCATTTCGGCCAAAGTCACTGGATGACCACGGCTTAATCTCCAAATTCTCCTACGAAGATGCCTTCCAAGACGAGATTCTTTGGAAAGGTGAAGTTCTTGAAGTGGATGAACGTAACGGATGCTTGTTCATCAGTTTGGATAATCCTGAAGCGACACCCAGCATCGGTTCCTTCTTTGTTCGTCCTTTCGAATTCATGTCGGTATTGGATGCCGTTTTCAATGATGTTGAATTTGCGGAGGTTCGTGCCGATCTTCCGCGCCGTTTGGCGGCGACTGAAGGCGGAATCCATCCGGACATTGCGCGTCAAGGCGATTTCGGATTGCCGCACATGCAAGCGTGGTGGCAACACTCTTGGAATGTACTTTGGGGACCGCCAGGCACGGGAAAAACATGGACAACAGGCCAGCAGATCGCAGCCGTACTTGAAGACCCGAGCGAACGCATCCTTGCAATCTCAACCACGAATCGTGCAACGGATACCGTTGCCCTTTCGATTGGAAATGCCGCCCGCAGCCGCGCGATTAGTGAACTGGAGGCTGGCAGTTTGCTCCGCATTGGCAAGGGGGCATCGCTTCGTAGCTTCACGGCGTCAGGTTTGGAATCGATGCTTGCGGGAACTGAATCGGACGTTCTCCAAAAGATCGATGAACTTGCTGGCCAACTCCGACTGTTTGATACCTGGGAAGAAAAAGCTTTCACTCGCAAAAAGATAGCAGAGCTGCGCGCCGGCGGCGGCGACCAAAGCAACCGTAACTTCGTTGATCCCAATGTTCGAGTTGTGATCGCCACCGCATACAAGGCAACGAGTTATCTCAAAGACAAACTTGTGATCAAGATGCTTGAAGACGGTGACGCTCCATTCACCACGATCTTTATTGACGAAGCGGGCTTGATGTCTCGGACGGCGATTGCAGCTTTGTCATTCTTGGCGGCTCGCCGAGTGGTGCTGGTCGGTGATTCGAAACAATTGGCACCGATCAGCCGAATCTCGCGCATTCTTCCGACCCGACAACAGAGGTGGTTGGCCAGTAGCGGCTTGAGCCATCTCGACGATCTGCAAGATACGCCCAAAGCTGTGCATGTTTTGTCGGAACAACGCCGCATGCATCCCGATGTATGCCAAGTAGTTTCGGACTTTCAGTATGGCGGATTTCTCACGACTGCTCCGGAGACTAAGCAACGTGCATCTAAACTGCCACCGTTGTTGGCGAACTACTCGAGAGCGATCTGGTACGTACTGGACGAAGAGGGAAGCGATCTGGCAGCGATTCGCGCCGAACGAGGGCTGGGAAACAAAAGTTGGGTAAGAGCGGTCACGCAGAGCGTACTTGAAAAGCTCTTTACCGATTCCGGCGTCAGGCATTCAAAGGGGTTGTTCATCTCGCCTTACAAGGCACAATCGCAACATGTTGCCACCTTGTTTTCCGCTTGGAAATTGACCGCTTGGGAATCATCGACCGTCCACAGTCAGCAAGGCTCGGAAGCCGATATCGTCATCTTCGATACAGTGAATGCAAGTAGTTACAATTGGCCATTTGATGAATGGAAGCGACTGGTCAACGTAGCGCTCAGTCGATCGCGCGAAGCAGTCATTGTCCTGGCCAGTCGCAGCGAAATGGACGAGCCTTATCTGAAACCCCTGATCCACCGTTTGACACCCAGCCTGTTGGTTGAAAGCGGCAACGGCATTCGCTGGGAAAAAGTCTACGACACGCGTACATTTCAGCGCAAGCGTGAGACTGCTAGAGTTTCTGAGTCCAAGGTGACGTACGGAAAAATGCCGCCGTCCAAATTCGATATGGGAGAGCAGATCAACCGGCGACAGAGCTTGATCCCAGTTCCGTCGCAGGAGCAGCAGCGCCTAACGAACTTGGCCTTGGACGGCAAACCTCGGTTGGTGCGTGGCGTCGCCGGAAGCGGCAAGTCAATCGTGCTCTGTAACTGGCTCGCGAAGACAGTCTTGCGGATGCAGGGCGACAAGGACCTGCGCATCTGGGGTGTTTACGCCAATCGATCCTTGCACAAACTATTGCGAGAATCAGTTGAATCCGCTTGGAGCAGCCTGTCAAAAGGCGATTTATTTGCGAAGCCCGATTTCCCGTGGGAGAAAGTGTCTCTACTGCACGTGAAGGATGTGCTCGCGGGGATGTTGCCGAGCGCTTCGTTGTCGATGGATGCGTTTGAGTTTGACTATGACCGCGCGGCTGAAGAGTTTCTGAATCGGCAAGATGCATCCAAACTACTTCCAAGATGTTCGGCACTGTTCATCGACGAAGCACAAGACATGGGGCCGTCCACACTTAAACTGCTGCTTTCCGTTGTCGAGCAAACGGATGTTGAGGACCCCAACAGTCGCTCGGCACATATCTTTTACGACAACGCACAGAACATCTACGGAAGGAAGACACCGAAGTGGTCGGAGTTCGGTCTCGATATGCGAGGGCGTTCAACTATCATGCGCGAGAGCTTTCGCTCGACAACCCCGATTGCCGAACTCGCTGTCAACATGTTGCATCGGCTGACCCCCAATGACGAACGCCAAGATGAGAACGAATTGATCGAAATGGGATTGATCGAGAGGAGCGAACGCAACGGTGAAGAATGGTTAAAGGTTCGATTCAACCAAATCGATGGCCCCAAGCCAATCTTCCATTCCTTCGACAATCGCGTTGAAGAAATCGTCACTCTTGCCGGTCATCTCAAGTATCTGATTCGCAAAGAAGGAATTTCACCGAACGATATTTGCGTAATTTACAACGGCAAGTCGGTTGTCGAGCTCTTGGAATCAAAACTGGGGCCGAAGTTGGCTGAGATCGGTGTCGAACTGTCGGTGCAGACCAATCGACTGTTCGAGCGTCGAGAGAACACGCTGGTGGTCACAACCTCCCACTCCTACAAGGGGTACGAGGCAGAGGTCGTGTTGATACCGTGCGTGGATCAGTTTGTCACCGGCGACGGCCAGATACTTGCCAATAATCTCTACGTAGCGATGACCCGCGCGCGATCGCTACTAGCGATATATGGCATGCCTGAAGGTTCAACAGCATCTCGACGGTTATGTCAAACGATGAGCAGCTGTGTGAAAGCGATGAACATGACAGCGAAAGTGGATGTCTCAACGAGCATGCAAGATGATCTCAATGACATCTTGGCGAGTATTGGTTTTCAACATCGGCAGTGGCTGGAGGATTTGTGGAAACGATTTCCCATTCGACAGGAACCGATCACTGCTTTCAATGGCCATGTCGTTGCTGAGCCGCTCTTTTGGATCGAGAAAAACAAGCAATGTCTCGCGTGCTTCGGCGATCAGCTGATCGCTAAGGAGTGTTGCCTTTCATTACGGGAAAACAATATTGCCCTGCTGAAAATGGGAGAAGTAGTGTGAAACTCGTGGTCGAGGGATAATGTGCACCCGCAATCTCAAAGCGAGTCACTTGCTGGCGCTGCGGGCTGGTATTTTAGCGGATCAGTTCTAGTTCACAGGGCAGGGCGGGGCCGCGAATAGCCGCTTCGATGCTCTCAACGCTGAACTCGGATTGATCGCAAAGTTCAAAGCGAATTAGCTTGTTGGTCACTGCGTCACCTGTGGCAACGCCTTCAATCATTCCGCCGATGACCAAGCCGATCGCCAATTCGTTCGAGTCAGGTCGTGTCTCGGCAAGCAATTCGCGACCTGCGCTGGTCAATTCGATCGATAGGCTCTCGGATTTGGATGCCACCGCTGCGATCAAGTCGGATTTCACATCGACCAGAGGCCGCGCCGTCGCCAGCGTTGTGGATAGACCTTGACTACCCGTAGCCAGACCGGCCTGAGCTACTTTGCCCGCCAGCGGCAACCAAATGCGCTCGCCGCTCTTATCGGCCGCCGCCACTAACCAAGCCAACTGCACGTGGCTTTCTATTGCCAACAGCGAACGAATTTTGTCCGTGTTGCGCCGCCAATCGCTGATCATTAATCTGCTTGAAACCGCATCAAATTCCAAGATTGCATGCGGTGCCACATCCACCAAGCGTCCACGTATCTTCGCGATGACTTCGTCATAGTTGACCGCACTTGGCATAGCCGAGACACGGTAAGTGATCGAGTTGGGATAGTTGCCCGTGAGATAAACACCGGCGATGATCGCTACCACTGCTAAACCCACAGCGTTGGCAATCGCTACGACTCTCGACCACCGCGATTCGCGGATGAACATCAACGTGGTCGCTCCCCAGGCCTGTTTTTTTATCACCGAGTTGCCATCCGCGTCGCCTCGCATCCAAGGGGACGCCCAAATCGCGGCCGGAAAGCTAATTAGCCAAGCAGGCGAAATCGGAATCATCGACACTACGGTCAGTACTCCATTGAGTGATCGCATGGGCAAAACGAAATTCAGAATGCCACCAATCAATTGCATCAGTGCGATCGGTCCAAACAACACCGCGATACTGATCGCAAAGCACGCCAAACTCGCCGAGTTTGAATGGGCGGCATTGGCGTTAATAATCTGTGCAATCGCTAAGCTGCCAAAGTTCATGATTCCGCAGAGGACCATCAATGCACCGAAAATCGCCTGGCAAATATACTCCTTCGAGCCGAATTCCGGTGCGATCTTTCGAATAAATGACCCGCCTGGACGAGCAAAACCGGTCGCATCGAGCAGTCTTTTTGCAGATACAACATCACGGTTCTTAATCTTGAACTCGACTGTCCCCGTCTCCGCATTTGGCAATTCGCTGAGCGCATTGAGGCTATTCGCGGCCACGAGCAGCTTTGAGGAAAACATACCCGTAACCAGTTCGAATCGAGTCAACTTTTCAAATGGAATTTGGATGAGCTGCGACTTCGATTTGAGAACCCCCATGAGTTTATCGCGTGTGCGGAATTCGATGCACAGCCCGCGTTCATTGGCGTACACCATGCCGAGCGCTTCAGCTAAACCTCCCCATGTATCATAGGTAAACGGTACATCGCAATGGATCGCCACGGCTGCTGCCGATGCCGCTACGGCCTGAGGGTTTGGTAGCGGTGGCGGAAACTCAGTCGACTGCGGAACTGCGAAAGCTGGCCCCGTTTGCAATTGCTGAATCTCGGTCCCAAATTCGCGTGCGGTCTGGAATCGATTGATCGGCTTGCGACTGAGCGATTTCAGCACGACACTATCGACTCGTTTGTCGGCGCGGGGGTATAGGGCGCTCGGTGGTTCATAACGTCCAAGCGGCAACTCGCCGGTCAGCAATTCATAGAACACGACGCCCAACGCATACAAATCCACGCGATGGTCCACTTGGTCCGGTGATTCGATCTGTTCAGGGGCAAGATAATGTAGCGAACCGAGTACTTGCCGAGTCGCGGTCAGCGTCGGTGTGCGCACAGAATCGTCCACGATTTTGGCGATCCCAAAGTCGACGACTTTCAAGCTGCCGTCTTCGCCGAGCAAAATATTCTCAGGCTTGATATCCCGGTGAATCACGCCGCGCGAATGCGCATACTCCAGCGCTCGGCACGTAGTGGCCACCACATCGAGCGCATCCTCTGGAACGACGCTCCGCGACTTCATTGCCTCGCGCAAATTAATCCCGTCGACGAACTCCATAATCAAATACGCCACACCATCGGAGGTGTAACCGAAATCGTAGATCGTTACGATATTCGGATGGGAGAGCTTCGCTAGCGTTTTCGCTTCCCGTTCGAAGCGTTCGACGAACGTCGGATCCTGCGAGACTTCTTTGGCAATCAGCTTCAGAGCCACATCGCGGTCCAACGAAGTCTGCCGCGCCTGATAAATGGCGCCCATCCCGCCTCGACCGATCAGGCGCGTTATCTTGAGCTGCGGAAACCTCGAATTGAGTTCCTCGACGGTCGGAAGCGCATTCCCCGCGACTGCATTTTGGGCGACATGGGAGAGGCCCAACTGCATCATGCAGACAGAGCAACCGCCATTTTCATCCAAGGAAATTCCACATTTTCCGCACTGTTTTGCCACCATCGTTCTCACGCTTCGCATTTTTGAACATGTCTCGACCGATCACTATGCATTGATACGGATAGGTGACACTCTGGTTACAGGAACGCGAAAGTTTTTCTCATGCTTTGCCCAAATTTAGAATTGGGACAGTCGTAAAAAGGCGGCACATTCAGGCTCTTCGAAACTTCGAAGGGGTGCGTGATTTCCAGCCAATCCAGCAAGCACGCCCTTCGCGAAGCCTCAGAGCGGGCCACCAGCCTCAAAGCGTGCCAGCCAAAATCAAAATTGGATGATTCAGGACGGCCCGAAAGTAAAAAACCTTTCCCAGGAATTCTGGGAAAGGTTTCGAAATGGTTTAATTTTTTGGATCAGAACCTAGTTAGTCGCGTTCCAACCCTCTTGTGCAAAGATCTCGTCGATTGCTTCAAGGTAGCGATTGATCGAAACTACCGGTGGTGCTGACAGACTGATTTGCTGGAAGTTTAACGAGCTGGCATCACCCAAGATGCGAATGATCTTATTGCCGGTAACACGATCCGTGGTCGTTACAAACTGGCGTGAAGTCAGCGACGTGGTGAAGACGTTTTGATTGGCATCCACCATGGTCAACTGCACCCGGTCGCCCGCAGCGTTGAGCACTACTTCACCCGTTATCAAGCCATCAAACCCATCGAGTTTAGCCAGCCACAAGGATCTGTTATCTGCTCCGATAGCAGCATACAGGCCTTTGAGGACCATTGACGGATTGTTTCCAAAATATCGCGATGCGAGCAGGTCCAAAGCGCGACCGTAGCTGGCGTCAAGGCCCACTGCGGCGAAGTTGTAACCGGATCCGTCGCCACCACCCGGTTGTGCGATGTTGATCGTAAACTGGTTGGCAACGCCATCCGCGTCGCCCAATCCGCCGGCTACGTCCAAACCATCGATCATGTGGGCGGGAGTCACATAACGCACGACATACTGGCCCGGAGCTAAGTTATCGAAATGGTAGCTACCATCGGCCAACGTCACGTAAGTCCGCTGCGCGATTGGAATACCCAAGGCATTGCCTGTCAGTACTACATGTACGCCACCCAAGCGGCGTTCGGCGCCGTCGATGATTCCATCGTTGGTCTCGTCAACCCATACCTTACCCGAAATTTGCGTTGGTACGAAATCTCGCACGGTAACGTTAACGGTACCGGTTGCCGAGTTCACATTCGTCCCACCGGTCGGACCGCTATCTTGAACGGTGTACTGGAAGGAGGCTGCGCCTGAAAAATTTTCGGCTGGTGTGAAGGTGATAATTCCGGTCGTCGTGTTGAGCGAAACCGTACCGTTCACAGCATTTGAAACCGCCACAATGCTCAGAGGCGTTTGGCCACTTTCATTAGCGGGTCCCGCACTGTCGTTGGCGAGCAAGTCGGCGACAGGAATCTGAAGCGCCACGCCTTTGAAAGCGGTGGCTGTGTCTGTCCCTGCAATCGGTGCGTCATTGATGGGATTGACCGTTACAGTGACAGTGCCAGTCGACGTGGCTCCTGCCGCATCTTGTACGGAGTAAGTAAAGGTCTCGGTACCATTGAAGTCAGCGGCTGGTGTGTAAGTGATATTCCCAGCATCCAAACTAACCGTGCCCTGCGTCGCGGCTGGCTTGGCAACTGCCGTAATTGTCAACGGAATTTGACCCACTTCATCCGTAGCTGTGGCTGGTCCTGGAGCGTCGTTCGTCAACAGTGACGCAGCACTAATTACTAACGGCGTATCTTCGTTGGTGCTAACACTGTCGGCACCCGCTACAGGTGGATCATTGACCGCAGCCAAATTAACCGTGACGGTTGCGGTGGCTGTCAGCGCTGGATTCCCCGAATCCGTCACTACATACGTAAAGGTGCGATTGCCATTCAAGTCGGCAGCAGGGGTGAACACAACGTTCGAACCAGCAATGACCACAGTGCCATTCGAAGAACTGACACTGGTAAGCGACAACGTCTGGGTGCTTGTTTCGCCAAGACCTGGCGAGTCATTCGCCAACAAACTTGAGATTGTTATGGTAACCGGCGTATCTTCTGTTCCGGTTGCATTATCGTTGGCTGCAATGGGGACATCATTCACGTCGGTAACTGTCACGACGACGGTACCGGTTGAGTTAGCGCCGGTGCCAGCCGTATCATTCATCACGTAAGTGAAAGTGTCGGTGCCATTGAATTCAAAGTTGGGCACATAAACTAGTTGATCATCGGTGTCATCCGCAGCCGTTCCATTGTCATCGAGCGTCACGGTACCATTGCTCGGTTGTGCGAAACTAATCAACCGTGCCTTGACGCCTGCACCAGGATTAACCTTATCATTAGCCAGCACATTGACCTTTACGCTACCGCTTCCACCAGCGGAAACTTCCGTAATAGCCGCCGTGTCGCGACGAGCAAACGGGATGGTGGCCGGCTCTACCAGGACGCTGACTGTTGCAGTGGCAGTGGCCTGTCCGTCGGAGACCGTATAGGTAAATGTCTCGGTTCCTTCAAAGCCTGCCGCAGGCGAATAGGAAAGCGAAGTTCCATTGTTCGTGACTACGCCGCCGTTGCTAGTGGTTCCCACTTGAGTAATAGTCAGGGTCTGCGTCTCGCCGCCCCCAGCGTTGTCGTTGGCCAATACATTGAGCGGATTGCCGGTCGAATCACCAGGAACGGAGAAGTTATCTGC
>JANLQO010000364.1:0-10946 GCA_031367855.1 Planctomycetia bacterium
GTTAGCCTCCGGTTGGAGACGCAACCGGAGGCTAACGCCTTCCGGCTGATAAGCCACCTGTAAATCAATGTTTCAATTTGATTCCTAAGCGGGACGCTCTCTAACGCGTTCCGGCTGATTAAACAAACCCCCGTTTAAGTCTTTGACACAGCACTAGTGGAGCGTCAAACTTAATCTGGACAATGCACTAGTTAGCTTTTGTAATCACATGAGCCAACTGTGCAATTTCATCTCACAGCAATCGCTCGTTCAAACGAGCCACAGAACGTAATGGTAAAAGGGAAACGATGAGTATTTCAGCTAGTGACGTAGCGGAACTGCGTAAGTCAACAGGCGCAGGCTTGATGGACTGCAAGAAGGCCCTGCAAGAATCAAATGGCGATTACGAAGGTGCACTCGACTATCTTCGCAAGAAGGGTCAAAAAGTTGCCGAAAAGCGTGCTGACAAAGACGCCAACGAAGGGGTGGTGGTGACGCTGCTGGACAGCACCGGGAAGACCGGAGTCGTGCTCGCGCTCAGCTGCGAAACGGACTTCGTGGCCAAGAATGAAGGCTTCGTTGAGCTGGCCAACAAGCTGGCGAAGCTCGGGCTGGAAAGCAATGTTGATTCGCACGCAGCCCTCATGGCCTTGCCTTTTGAGGGCATGACCGTGGAAGAGAAACTCGTCGACCAAACGGGCAAGACGGGCGAAAAGATCGTCGTGTCCGCATTCCATCGCATGTCGGGCGAGCACCTCGCAACCTACATCCACGCCGGTGCCAAGATTGGCGTGTTGCTGGCCTACAAGGATGGCGGCAAGCCGGATGCGGACCAGTTTTTCCGCAGCCTAGCGATGCACATCGCCGCCATGAATCCGTCGATTATGCATTACTCTGAGTTTGACGCGGTGTTGGTGGAAAAGGAAACGGAGTCGTTCCGCAGCCGTATCCAAATCGAGAACGAAGACCTCGCGCGACTGGGTAAGCCACTGAAAAACGTGCCACAGTATGTCAGCCGATTGCAGCTGACACCTGAAACGCTCGCCAAGGTCGAGAATGCGATCAAGGATGAACTGCGAGCTGAAGGCAAGCCTGAGAAGATGTTCGATCGCATTGTACCTGGTAAGCTTGAGCGCTTCATTGCGGACAACACGCTGCTGGATCAGGAACGCTGCTTGCTGAATCAGTTTTTCGCGCTCGACGACACTAAGACGGTCGAAGCTGCGATCAAAGCCTTTAGCCCAACTGCCGAGCTTGTGTGCTACAAACGCGTCGCGGTTCGCTAATCCGTCTGCGGTGTTTTTACCACGTAGCAGCGGATCTCCGAGACGCTGCATTTCTGTCTTCCTCGTACTCGTACTCAGTGAAGCGGTACTCGTACTCGTACTCGAAAGGGCGTTGATGACCGAACCGATTTTCGATCACGAACGACTCGACGTGTATCGTCTTTCGATCGATTACGTCGCTTTCTCTTACCGCATCGCCAAATTACTTGCGGGAACGAACCGACCGGCACGAGATCAATGGCTTCGCGCGGCTCAATCGATTCCGCTGAACATTGCGGAAGGCAATGGCAAACAAAGCCTGAAGGACAAAAATCGATTCTTCGAGATTGCGCGCGGTTCGGCGCTGGAATGTGCGTCCATTCATGACGTGCTTGCTGTGTGCGATGCAATTGAATTAGAATCAAACCGTCGTGGCAAATCCGATCTCAAACGCATTGTTTCGATGCTCACTCGGCTGATCCAACGTACAGAAAGCGTCTCAGAGGGTTCGATCGAGTACGAGTACGAGTACCGCGATGCTGAGTACGAGTACGAGAAAATGCCAGAAAAACGGGGATGAACCGAACGTTAACAGCTTATGGGCAGCTGGCACTGCTCAGACTCAATGCACTGCACCGGAAAACCGAAAGAAAATTGTCTATGCCCGACGAGAATGTTTCCGTAACGCCCCACTCTGTTGCGCCCCATTACCGACGTGTCATTCTCAAACTATCCGGAGAGAGCCTCGCGCACGCTGGGGAACGTGGCATCAGCATGGACGAAGTTTCAGCGATCGCTGGGCAAATCAAACAAGCCCATGCGCTCGGATGCCAAATTGCCGTTGTCGTGGGTGGTGGCAATATTCTTCGCGGCGCCCAGTTCAAGACTTCCAGCACGGCCAAGATCGAAGAAGCCACCGCGCACTACATGGGCATGTTGGCGACCGTGATCAATGCACTGGCATTGCAAGAAGGTCTCGAAAGCGTCGGCTGTACAACTCGCGTCATGTCAGCGATTCGTATGGATGGCGTGTGTGAACCGTTCATTCGTCGCCGCGCGATTCGTCACATGGAGAAAGGGCGCATCGTCGTGCTGGGCGCTGGCACAGGCAGCCCGTTTGTGACGACCGATACCGCTGCCACGCAACGCGCCTTGGAGCTATGCGCGGACATCGTCTTGAAAGCTACTCGCGTCGATGGCGTTTACAGCGACGATCCGGAAAAGAACCCGCATGCTGTCCTCTATCGTGAACTCGACTATGAAACGGTGATAGCGAAGAACCTAAGAGTCATGGATGGTACAGCGATTTCACAATGTCGCGAGCATGGCATGCCGGTGCTAGTTTTCAATTTCAAGAAAGATGGAAACATCGTCAAAGCCGTTTCCGGCCAGCGCGTGGGAACGCGCATTGGTCCCAAACTGCCCACGACGACTGCTTAGTTTTTTTGTGCTGCAATGCGTAGCGCATTGAACATTTCAACTCAGTCAACTCAATCCTCCTCAACTAGGTGCAACAATGAGCGTAGATAATGTTTTGTTGGACGCAGAAGAGCGCATGGAAAAAGCCACCAGCGTGCTGAAGAACGCGTTGGCTGGCATTCGAACCGGACGCGCCACACCTGGACTGCTCGATTCGGTTCGAGTTGAAGTCTACGGGTCGATGAGCCCACTGAAGCAACTGGCTTCGATCGGTACGCCCGAGCCGAGCCAGTTGGTGGTTCGCCCCTACGACACCTCGACCATCAAAGACATTGAAAAGGCCATCGTTGCCAGCGACCTTGGCCTCAATCCGCAAAACGACGGCAAACTGATTCGCATCAATATCCCACCACTTAGCACCGAAGTTCGCAAGAAGATGGTAGCCCGCATCAAGGAACTCGCGGAAGAATCCAAGATCGCCATCCGTGCCATCCGCCGCGACGCCAACAAAGATCTCGACACGGCTGAGAAAGACAAAGTCATCAGCGAAGACGATTGCAAGTCGATGAAGGAAGAGGTCCAAGAGCTGACCAAGAAGTACGAGAACGAAGCCAACGATTTAGCCAAGAGTCGCGAAGCGGACGTGATGGAACAAGCCTAGGATCTTAGGTTTTAGAGTGGAACGATTGTCCCAATCGTTCCCGGGAGCAATTGAGACAATTGCTCTACTCTAAGGTCATACCTAGAGTCATCCAGAGTCTTCGATGGGTTTGTTATTCCCTGCGAATCTAGCTCGCCCTTCGCAATGCCATAGAGCGTGAGAGCCCCAGAGTTGAGGTTGGATGAAACATAATCGCAACCCGAAGCGTCAGCTAGGAAGTTACGCTATTTGACTTAGGGGCGATGCCCCGTTCGTTTACCTAGCCCAGCCTACTCATCGTACCACACAAGTGGCTTTTGGCTGTCGACTGGGGGGGCCGAAAGAATCGTAACAATTTGCGAAATCGTGCATGCGTTGTAGGCCGATCCAAAGTGTCTGGGTCCCGGGTTCGGTCTTCGAGCGTGGAACGTATCCGCCCAGCGAGGCGATCATGCGAATGATGTCATTGAGTCGCGGGGGAGTGCTCGGTGGGTCCTCTTTTTTGACAATCATGTAGACCGATTGCCATTCGGACGTTTCGAACATCACTTCGCAATCCAGATCGGGGCACGTGCGGCCCATCCGGCACAGAAGCATCACTCGCCATGCGATCAGCATGTAGACGGCCAGTGCATTGAGTTCGCGATCGAGGAATTCGAACTGCCGTTCTTCGACGCGGCATACGCTTTTTAATGTTTTAAAATAGACTTCAATTCCCCACCGGACGCAGTAGTATTCAACGATGGCGCGAACTTGGTCATCGGTGTCGATGGGCAGAGTCGTTATCAACATCCACTGGATCGGCTCTTCACCAGCGGGCGGTGATGCTTCTTCGACTAAAACCACGTTGACCGTGACCGGCTCAAGCCGGCGATCAGGCCGATAAGGAGGACGCAGCGTGATCGGACACGAACGCACCTCAACTTCCGCTGTTCGCGCAGGGCGATCAGTCTGTCGCTTGCGAGTCTCTACCTGGGTCTTCGCTTTGCGGGTACTGACATTCACGTTTGCCGCGTAGCGACATTCGGTTGCACGTACGAGATCAAGAATATGTTGGCCTTTTTCGCTTGTCGCGCGATCCTGGCAGCCACGCACAAGAATATCCAAAGAACGGGCGTGAGTCGTTGCACGTGATTCAGCAATCAGTTCGTAGATGTCTGATTCACTATCACAAACCAGCACGCATTGTGTCTGCGCACATTGCTCAGCAACTTCGCGAGCCGCACGAAGGCCTTCAATCCATCGGATACTTTCTTTATCTTCGATGGGTGTTTCTTTGCGTTTCTTCGACTTAACGTCAGTGGGAACCTCCGTTACGATCGCATCGCGTGTCCACGTCTTTTGCCAGACTAACCCAAGCGGGATTCCGTCGGGCGCAAAGGCCATCAACGGATGCACGAATGCGCCAAACTGTGCATTGGAACTCATCGGCCCGGTACCTTGCACCTGCTGGTTGGGTCGCGTCAGATTGAGCTCCGTAGTGTCTTGTACTAACAAACAAACCGGATGCTCGGCGATGCGTTGCCTAGTCATCGCGTAGTGTGGTGCGTGGATCTTTTCAGGCGTGACGTTTTCGTTTGCAAAGAACCGATAAGCTGCCTCCATTTCCGCTCGCCCATGCATTGCCGCAGGAATGCTGAGATTGGGATGCGTCTCTGATCTTTCAACAATCAAACTCAGCCTCTTGTTCAACCGCTTATCTCCCAACTCTGCCAAAGCTACTTCTGATTCCAAAGCCATCATTCCAACCCTCCGTGTCACATACCGCCAATTATCTAGAACGTGATGGCACTCACCACGAGCAGCAATATTCGCAAGCTCCAACAAGAAGTCCAGCCTAGCCTGCTTCACTCAAATGCAAGCAACACCAAATGCTTGCAACTACTTGTGTGGTACGATGAGTCTAACGGGCTGGGTACAAATAAACAATACAAATCATAGGGCCAACGGCCCGGCAGTTTATTCGATTGAAACAAGGTCACACTCGGACTACTCGGCAAGTGTGACCCACGGTGGGTCGCATCTGCCGGATGCGACCACGCAGTACCTTAATCAAGAAATCGCACGAGTTTCACTGACAAAAAATGCTTCACAGCGTTGCCCGCTCCAAAAAGCGTACGAGCCAAACGCCAAAAACGGACAACGTTCACTAGAATGCGAAGATGAAATCCTCTCAACTGCAACGCAATACACTTGTCGGGCTGCTGTTCAGTGTTTTGCTGACGATCATAAAATTCCTGGCCGGCTGGTTAGGATCGTCGAGCGCTTTGATTGCGGATGCAATTGAATCTCTGGCCGATGTTTTTGGTTCGATCCTCGTGTGGCAAGCCCTGCGAGTCGCTGACCAACCCCCCAATGACAGGCATCCGTATGGCTATGGAAAAGCTGAATCCCTCTCCGCTTTGGCGGTCGGTTTGATTCTGATGGCCGCGGCGGGTGTGATTGTCACCAAAGCGTTTAGCGAAATTGTTGTCCCGCAATCGCCGCCCGCAACCTGGACAATTTGGGTGCTAGTCTTGATTATCGTCACTAAGGAATTGCTTTTTCGGTTAGTGGTTCACGGAGCCAACCAGCACGATTCCGATGCTGCGCGGGCGGACGCCTGGCATCATCGAGCGGACGCCATCACTTCGCTGGCCGCGCTGATTGGCGTGACGGTCGCGATCACGTGCCCACTGCTGACGGGTATCCAATCGCTGGTTTTGGCCGATGAAGTGGCCGCAATTTTGGCCAGCGGTGTCATCGTCGTTACGGCTTTGGGATTGATACGCCCAGCAGTTAGCGATCTGCTGGACGCCGCCTCACAAGAGATGATTGGGGTCGTAACGGAACTTGCCCGCGGCGTCGAAGGAATTCAATTGGTCGAAAAAGTCTGGGTGCGCAAAAGCGGATCGGGGTTTTATGTGGACATGCATTTGCACGTCGATCCCGAGCTATCGATCAAAGTCGCTCATTCACTTGCGGGCAAAGTCAAAGCTAGGCTGAAAGCTAAAGTGCCTCGCATTCTGGGCGTTTTGATTCATATTGAGCCCAGCGAAGATTGAGTAGATTCACGTCGTTCGACAAACGGCAGGACCGTCGGCCCTAAAGAACGATCTCGCCGAACACCCAGCCCGATGTGCAGAATGGGCAGGCCGCGGCAGCAGTGAGTGGCCTGGTCGAAATGCTAGCACAGTATGTAGTGGTAGCAAATCTTAATCTATCGCAAATGTAGTACGTAGGTTGAAATCGCGTGACGAACAGCTATTGTTTCCTCCCATCGTTGGCCACGAGGCCAAAAACTTGGTTTTGGAACGAATTAGCAAAGCGTTAAGACGCAGGGAATTTGCGAGAGACTACCAAACGATAGTGGTTGATACATGCTATGAGGCGAGAGTGAGTCCAAAGTTCATTGACTTGACCCTCTTTGCCAATTTTCATGCGGCAACGGATTGCTGGAAGCAATCGAACTGATTGTTTGTTAACGACGAGCTTGCCGAATAGTTTTGCCCGTCACGAAAACTTCGCCACTTCTTTGCCGACTACTCAATTGAGCATTCCGATTTCCGCGCACTGGTTGCCAACATGGAGTCGGTTGGTCAATGTTTGTAGTGCGTCAGTTAGCTCGCTCCCCAGTGCCCTCATTTGTTAGGGCAAATACGAGTTTCATTCTGACAAGGACTTTCAGATGACGTTACGACCCATGATCGGTCTAAATGCGGATTACAAAGCCGGCGCTCACAATCAACCAGCTTTTTCCTACGTAGCTGCCGGATACTATGACGCAATTTTTGCCGCCGGAGGGATTCCGGTGATTCTCCCGCCAGTTGCCGATGAAGACGCAATTGGTCAGATTCTTGATCGCCTCGATGGATGCGTGTTGGTTAGTGGAGGAGACCTTGACCCACGCAATGATGGTTTCATGTTGCACTCTTCCGTCAAAGCCATGGAGGCGCGACGCGAGAGATTCGATCGACGTTTGGCTCACGAGGTCGTCGAGCGACGGATGCCTGTATTCGGCATCGGAGCTGGCATGCAGTTGCTGAACGTAGTCTGTGGTGGCAACCTATTCTTGCACATCCCAGAAGATCTGCCCCATGCTTTGCCTCACCGTGATCCTCAAGATCCTAGCCATCGCCACTCTTTGGTGATCCAAGCTGATTCGTTGATCGGCCGAGTGTACGGTGAAGGCGAAATTCGCGTTACCAGTCGGCATCACATGGCCATTGACAAAGTTGCCGACGGTTTCCGTGTAACCGCTAAATGCCAGGACGGTGTGATCGAAGCAATTGAAAGTGAAATGATCGATTGGTTCGCTCTCGGAACTCAATTCCATCCGGAGTGCAGTGCTGCGAGCGCACTGGACATTCGGATTTTCGAAGAGTTTATCGAAGCAGTTCAGCAATCGACCATGGCAGTTCGCATGGCTGCTTAGGCTGGGAATTTATGTGCGTTAATCCCGCAAAAATGCCTTCTTCCCCCGAACGCCGTATGCACCCAGCATGCGGCGTTTTTAGTTGGTTCGTAACCGCTACCAGCCCATGACCATGTTGCTTTCGATGACTCGCCGAGCTTTTTCCAAGTCGCTACCGGTTTCGTGCATATACAGGCGAATTGCATGGACTTTGTCACCCGCAGACTTTGCTAAACAGTCGCGGGCGACGCCGCACACGTCCATCGATCGTGAGGTAATGCCAAGGACTCCTTTGGAAATAACCCACGTATCGCGTGGGCGTTTGGTCAGTCGAATGACGCTGTCCGTCGGATAGCACTGTAGGACAACCTCACGTGCGGCCGGCTCATCAGCGGCCCACGTAATGATAATGTGCGAATCTGTTTCAATTTCGAACAACGGCATGGCAGACCTCGGAATCCGTGGCGAAAACATATTGTCAGTGGTATAAAGCATAACGTCAGCAAGCCTTTGGGCATAGACTTCTGTGCATTTTGCCAGCCGCCATGGTCCGCTGCACGCGATGCAAGCAATTCGTGGGTTATCGTCAAGGCTAGGTTTGAAAAGCCTAGGAAAATCGTCCGTGAAATCTAATAAAATCATAGTAACTTTGATTCTGTTGGTTCCGATCGGCTTGGTGGCAGGGCCTGTCCTGCGAGCAGGAATGCGCAGCGAGATCGCGCTCTGGTATCTAGCGGCGGCTGCCAACGCAATCGAACTGGGGCAGGGCGAAGCCGACAAAGCCATCCAGTCGGCTCTCGCCTGGGATCCGCAGATCGGCAGGCTCCAAGATTATTGGACTGTGCGACTGCGGCAGCTCAAAGGCAAGTCCGATCTGACGCTCATGGAGGTGCTCAAACAAGTACCCGAAGAACGCAAGCAAGAAGTCGGCGAGCGGTTGGCGAGACAGTTCGGCAGCAAAGGGGATCTTGCACTTGCCGCTGACATCATGCGATTCTTGCTTGGCGAAAAAGCCAACCAAAACATTGTCTACTGGGACATAATGATTTCGAAAGCCCTCGAGGAGGATGGCGGGACCAAGGCAGTACAAGTACTCCGTGAAGCCATTGCGGCGAACCCCGAAAATTCCGATCTCCGCTTGGATCTTGCCCAACAATACTCGCAGATTCTTTCAAATCGCGATGAATTCGATCCAACGCTTGAGGCGTACAAGATTTGGTTTGGGGAAAAATACAATCGCGACACGAACACCTTGAACGCATTCGCCTACGGCCGCGCGCTGGCTCACGTGGAACTCGATCAAGCCCTCATCGATATCGACGAAGCTCTCAGTTACCACCCCAATGACGCCGACTTGCGCGACACGCGTGGTTGGGTGCGATACCACTTGGGGCGATACGAAGAAGCGCTCGAGGATGCGGAGTTCGCAGTGAAGGCCAAAGAAAGTCCATCGATCACAAATTGGTGGCAGACGATGGCGAATGGGTTGCTAAGCCCCGCGAATGTTCCTGAAGAACCCGTGAATGCGCGCACAGCCAATTCGCCTTCACAAGACGCGCCGAACACCGACGAAGCTAAAGGTACATTGCCGCTGGTAGGATCCACCCCAGGCGATCAACCCGATTCCCCAGTGGTGATGCTAGATCCGCCAATAGTTTACTTGACGCGAAGAAACGCTGACTTCACGATTTGGTCGCGGGGTGTACTGCGCTACCATCGCGCGATGATTCTTGAAAAACTTGGCCGTACTGACGATGCCAACGCCGACTGGAAATGGCTTGACGAGCATCGCTTGCCGCCCGATGATCGTTTGCATTGATAGGTTTAATACCAGGTTCCATGCAGTGTTTTACAAGGCGTCAGTGCAGCGGGCATCAGGCTGATTCAGGGTTTCCCTTGCTTCGATGGATGAAACCGATTTCCCGTTAACTATCAATTGTTGCAAGGTTCGCAAGGCACGGACCCATAGCATGCGAGTGGCGGGCTCAGTCTTGTTTAGTCTTGCAGCGATCTCTGAGTGCGATTGGCCTTCAAAGTGACGGAGTTCAATGACGCGGCGTTGCTCCAGTGGAAGCTGCTTCATGGCTTCCATCAGCGCCAGCGCTTCTTCAGCCGCGATCAGCTCGCTAATTCCAGTAGCTTCTTGAGCCAAAGCATGCGCGCTCAGACCGAGGTCGCACGGTGAAAATGTGTCGACGGCCGTTCGCGCACGCCCCGCCCCTCGTTTGTCCGCTCCCAGTCGTCGCTGGTGATCACGGATCGTGTTCTTCACAATCATCCTCAGCCAAGCCAACCGTTGTTCATGGGTTGATCCGGCAAACTGCGATTCTCCTTTCCATGCTTTGAGCAGTGTCTCTTGAACGATATCCGACGCGTCGACGTATCCTCGCAATCCTCCAGTCATTTCGCGTTCTGCGATCATTTGAAGCCAGGGCCTCAGTCGACCAATCGACCAGCTCTTGCAGAGCAATTCTTCGGGATCCTGGTTCATCGCCCCCTCGAGTTCAAAATCTGAAAGAACCAAGTTCGCTGCTCGCGATTCCGTTTCTCGGGGAAGAAGGCTTGGCTGATGTACCATAGCATCATGGAAGGCGCGATCAGCTGTGCTCCGGCGGCCGGAATGGCGGTCAACCAGTTGCTGAGCGTCCAATAGCCAACAACTCCCGGAATTTGCTGGGTAATCGACGATCTTGCGCCCAGCATGAAGAGAGTCCCTGCCATCACGCTGAACAAGATACCCAGTCCCAGTAATTTCCATTGCTGGCGCCGCAATACGGTGTACAGCACCAACAAGCTGACTGACGTCAACCCACCCATAATTACATCAGTCGAACTAAAACCAAATGGTTGCTGCGCAAACTCTCGCCACGCAATGAGGGCCAACAGGGTGACGACCGGCGCCAACAAGAGTTGGCGCAACGAAGACTGACGTCGGCGAATCATGGAAAAAACATAAACAATGGGAAGCAAAATCGCGACTGTTGCAAGCAGTGCCAACCACATAACCCTGCCAAGCGTCTGTCTAGCGTAAATCCCCGTTGCTGTTACAGCTCGTTTGTAGCGAGGGTCGGCGGACGGCGAAATCATCGCGACGCTCGCATTTTCTGAACTTGCTGAACGTGTCACCTTTTCACCAAATTCAATTTCCAGACACATTGGGCCTTCCCGCGTCGTTCCAATCAAATGTGTGCCTTGCGAGTGTTGAAGCATGCGAGGATACTCCGTTTGATTGAGTGTCATAGCCTGCAAC
>JANLQO010000371.1:0-6199 GCA_031367855.1 Planctomycetia bacterium
GCAGAGGTGATGCGGTGATGAGCAAAGCGGCGAGTAGCTGGCGAATCATCAGCAAAATTCCTACAGGTATTCAAAGGGTCAACTTAAAGTCTAAGAGCCTGTCCGAAAAGGGGTCTGACCCTCTTCGGCAACGACGAAAACGCATTGAAATTGTGTTGCCTCCAAAGGGTCAGACCCCTTTTCGGACAGGCTCTTAGACGCATTTCAAGATTTTCGCAAAACTCCATGCGACGACTTGACGCGTCTCTATGATTAGCCAATCAGTTCGCACAACGAGCCGGCCGTGCAAACGAACTGAAAGTTTAACTGAATCAACACTTGGATGGTAATTGCAGCTGCAATTGTCATTCGCTAACAACGGGAAAAAGAATGAAAACTCTCTTAACTTTCGGACTCGCTCTAGCAAGCGTTCTCAGCGTCTCGGCACTACGCGCTGAAGACAAGCCCTCGAAGGAACTTACAATCGTTGAAGTCGCGGCGGGAAACAAAGATTTCTCGACGCTTGTCGCTGCCGTCAAAGCGGCTGGCCTGGTTGAAACCCTGAGCGGCAAAGGTCCTTTCACGGTTCTAGCACCGACCAATGAAGCCTTCGCAAAGTTGCCCAAGGGCACGGTCGAAACGCTTTTAAAGCCAGAGAATAAAGCAAAGCTAGTTGCTATTTTGACCTACCACGTCATCCCTGCCAAAGCGATGGCTGCTGACGTGGTGAAGCTGGAAAAAGCTAAGACGGTTCAAGGTCAAGAGGTTAAGATTGTTGCGAACACCGACGGTGTAAAGATCAACGACGCAAAGGTCGTCAAGACCGACATCGTTTGCAAGAATGGTGTGATTCACGTCATCGACACCGTTTTGTTGCCAAAAGACTAGTTTTTGATCGGTCTGCTTCGTCGAACGCTGTAAAAACTCCGGCCTCCAAAGCCGGAGTTTTTCGATTGTCTTGACCGAGCTTAAGTGCAACACCCCGATGTGTTTCAGTGGGTCGCTTCCGCCGGGGGCGACTTCCCAAGTTTTTTTTCTTCTGCCCGCTACAACACTCGGCACGCTCGTCAAGAGTGACCCACAGAAAACAGACCCGCCGTTGAATGCAGCGATAGCTACGGTACCCAGCGATCCAAACGCGTCTCCAAGATGTTGAGCGGCATGCAGCCATTGCGAAGCACTTCATCATGGAATTTGGGCAAGCTAAATTTTTCGCCTAGACGTTGTTCACATCGCTTTCGCAACTCGCTGATTTTCAATTGACCAATCTTGTAGGAAAGTGCTTGAGCCGTATAAGCCATGTAGCGTTCGACTTCCGCGACGGCTCCCCCTTGGCTGATGGGTTCGTTGGCCATCATGTACTTGATGGCGTCCTCTCGCGTCCAATCCTTCCAGTGCATACCCACATCAACGACCAAGCGAATCGCCCGATGCATTTCATCGCCCAGCGCGCCGATGCGTTGTTTTGGATCGGTGTACAGACCGAGTTCTCTACCCATTGACTCGCAGTACAACGCCCAGCCTTCGCCGTACGCTCCGTACCACAAAAAACGAGCGAACTTGGGCAACTCTTGGTTTTCCTGTTGCAAGGAAATCTGAAAATGATGTCCTGGAATCGCTTCGTGCAGGAATAGCGACTCCATTCCGCTGGTAATGTTGAACTGCGCGGCATCCGGTATCGGAGTATAAAAAATCCCAGGTCGCGAACCATCTTCCGATCCTGGCATGTACTCGGCGCTCGCGGTCTTCTCGCGGAACGCTTCGGTGCGACGGATTTCAAAGGGTGTTTTGGGGCGATTCAAAAAAGCACCCTGCAATTGTGGCTCCAGCTTGGATTGAATCGCTGCAAAGAAAGCGATCACTTCCTCCGGCGACTTAAACGGTTTGAATTGAGGATCAGTTCGCAGGTGCTCGAAGAATTCAGGCAAACTGCCCTGGAAACCCATCTGTACGCGCACCGACTCCATTTCGTTGCGAATCCTTGCCACCTCGGCTTCACCAATTTGGAAAATCTCATCAGGACTCAACGAAGTCGTGGTCCAGCGCCGAACCCAATATTGATACTGCAAACGCCCGCTTTCCAGCGACGATATTCCCGCTGTCTCACGCGCTTTCGGAAGATACTCGTCGCGCAGGAATTCACCCATTCGGCGATAAGCCGGAACGACTTGTTTGGCAATCCTTGACTGATAACTCACCACAAGTCGATTTCTTTCCAATTCGGAAAATGATTTCGGCATCAATTTGATGGGACCATAGAACAAGCTCTGCTCAGGATCATCGCATACAATCGTTGGATCTAGCAGTTGTGTCACCATGCGTTCGACCAGAATCTTGGGCAACACATAGCCGTCTTTCATCCCTTCACGAAATCGTTCGATCGCAGCCAGCGACCAAACGCTAAAACTGTCTATGCGCTTTAGCCAGTCGTCGTAGTCCTTGACCGTCTTGAATGGATGACTGCCAGTACCGCTTCCCATTTGGCCAAACGAAAGGGGCAAGCCCTCGAATTGATTGAAGGGAATGCGGTCAAAATTAAACGGTATGGCTTCGAGCCGCGAACTCAATTCGTAGTCGAGTATCTCAGCCGCCAGCTGCAGCGAATCGCTCACGGATTTGCGGTCGATGGCCCGAAGTCGCTCGAGCGTTTGTGTGTAGAATTGCGTTTTTTTGGCGGCAAAGTCGGGTGAGATATCGATCTGCAATTGATCGTTGTACCGCGCATCGCCGAAGGCCGTGGCTTCCAACGGAAATAGAATAAGAAACTGCTCGTGATAGTCGTCGAAGACCTTTCGCAGTGCATCCTCACTCGATTGACCGAAACTCATAGTCGCTGACAATGTACAAAAAAGGAACGCAAGAGACTTCCAACCACTCATATCGACTCCAGTTAACTCAGTCTGCGGGATCGCCCGATTTAAAGCAGTCACTATTTTTATCTTAGAACACATTCGAATCTATAGCTTATGACTAACTTGACCAAAAGCAGCGCGAATCATCGTCTCTTCGGCACCGAGTCTCCCGTCGCCTTGATCACTGGCAGCGGCGTAGCTCGCGTCGGACGGTGTATTGCGGAACGTTTTCGCGATGCTGGTTTTCAAATCGTTTTGCACGCGCACCACTCCGTTGAAGCCGCCGAAAACCTCATCAATAGCTGGAAACGAGCCGGACACACTGCTTCGTTAGTCGTGGGTGACGTCAGCGATGAACAGCAAGTCCGCGCATGGTCCGAGGAAATCGCCTCCCGCTATGGCCGACTCGACGTGCTGGTGAACTCAGCCGCTATCTGGGAACCCATTTCACTCGAGCAGGCCACAGCGGCGGACTTTACCCACTTCTTCGCCATCAACGCACTGGGAACCGCCTTAACCAATCAGCATTTTGGTCTGATGATGACACAGCAGACTCAAGGAGGCGCGATTGTCAACATTGGAGACTGGTCTACGATTCGGCCCTATCGCGATTTTGCTGCCTATTTCCCCAGTAAAGCCGCCGTGGTTAGCATCACTCAGTCGATGGCCGTCGAACTCGCTACTCGCAATCCCAAAGTCCGTGTCAACGCCATCCTCCCAGGTCCGGTACTGCTGGCGGAGGAAGTAAGTGAACATCGCCGGCAACTTATAGTCCAAGAATGCTTGCTACAACGCGAAGGCACCCCCGACGACGTAGCCTCGGCTGCATGGTTTCTCGCCACCAGCCCATTTATTACTGGCGTTTGCTTGCCGGTAGATGGCGGACGCTCCATTTACGCTGGGCAATCTGCCGATCCCATTGCCCACCCTCGCGTCGCCGATTGAATGGCGGAAGCGTCCCGAATGTTCACTTTATTAACGTTCTATCAACGCGGGCGCAGGTGGCCTACAATCAGCATGCCGCTCCGGTCTCGGCGGAAAGTTCAACAAATCCAGGAATCTTTTCATGATTGCACGCGCGCTCCTTGGCCTGTTAATCGCTTTCACATTGGTCTCGCTATGCGAATCAACTCGAGCTGATGAGCCACCGTCGAGCAATAAAGACACCGCCATCCATGTGCCAACGCCCCCCGTGATTGTCGCCAAGATGCTGGAGTTGGCCCGCGTTACTAAAGTCGACTTGTTATATGACCTGGGGTGCGGCGATGGCCGAATTGTAATCGCTGCTGCAGAACGGTGCGGTTGCCGAGCGGTGGGCTACGACATCGATGAAAGGAAGGTGATTCAATCAAGGGAAAATGTTAAGAAACACGGAGTCGGAAAACTGGTACAAATCGAGCACCAGGACATCTTCGAGCTGGATCTCCGTGAGGCAACGGTCATAACGCTTTACTTGTTGCCGGAAATGAACATCAAGTTGATTCCGCAGTTGGAGAAACTCAAAGCCGGATCAAGAATCGTGTGCCATGAGTTTCCTTTCGCAGGCGTCCAGCACGACCGACAGGTGACCATCACGACACAGCCTGACGGAGTTCCTCGCGATATCTACCTTTATTCTCTGCCGCTAAAAAAAACTCGGCTAGAACGTACCTCGCCGTAAAGACGCGGACTCAGCGTGTGTCGCGAATGTAGGTGATTGCAAAGGTCGGCGCGGCGATCGAACGTGACTTAATTATCGGACTTGTCCAGCGTCTCTAGCAGTCCAATGGCGGCCCACGCGGTGCCCCAGTAATGGTAGATTTCGTCGCGTGCTTTCAGCCGTTCTGGATCAGTGGATTTGGTAATGTTCTTTGATGGCGTCAGCCAGGAACCATCAGGCTGCTGCGACGCGATCAAAAACGTGCGGGCTTTTCGAAAAATAATCGAGTCATCGCCAGTTCGGACTTTCGACAAAACGTAGATCGTCAAGCCGGTTGTCAACGAATCACTGGGGACGTCCTTTTCCCATCCCCACCCGCCGTCGCTGTTGCAAGCGTCAAGCAATTGTTGATGCAACAAGTCGACTTCATTTGCGGAACCGAAATAGCGTTCAAATAGCAGTCGCGTTGCCAGCCATTCGCGATTGTCGGGATTCGGAGTCTGTTGCCGCTGATAAGCGATGGCTTTTTCGATGGCCGCTGAACGCTTCAGTCCCGGTTCTTCGTAAGCAGCGAGTGCCATCGTCGCCCACATCGTTGTTGTCTGATTCGCAGTCGGTAGCGACCAGCGCCGCATCGTCGCGAACTGACTGCCAGGAGTCCACGAGCCATCCGCCAACTGTATCTGTTTCATTAGGTCGATAGCGCCATCGCGAAATTCGGCTTGGGACAGTACGCTGGCAGCTCCTCGATTGCCGAGCAACAATTGCCCGAGAACATCCAAGCCGCCGCCGGTACGATCAACGGCGTAAGTTGTCCGTTCCGCTGTTTTTAAAGCGACCGCCTGATACGACTTCAGCTCATCTTCGGTCAGCAGGGGTGTCAGTTTCGTGAGGAACTCAGCCTCCGTCTTGAAGGGTTGTTCGATCAGTGGCTTGAGCTTCTCCTTTACCGTGTCGGGCATTTTATCTGCTTCGACTTTTCCGAGATCGTAGCTCTGCAATCGGAACAGATTGCGATGCGATAGTGAGTCCTTCTGAGTCCACTCATCCCACTCCGTCAACTTCTGGTCATCGACAGCTAAACCATGCGATTGAGCCGCTCGATGCGACCACAGCAGGAATGGCACATGATGACACGACGCGCAGCCCTGTTCATTCATCCACGCTACACCCTCCCGCTCCAGGAACGGTAGGCTCCGCGATACTGCTTCTCGAACCGCCGAATCACTCACCTCGGCCGGATCCTGGGCAGCGGCGGCCCCGAGCATGGAACCTAGGTAACAAAGAGTCATTACGAATCTGCGACACATGGCTTAAGTCCTCTGTTGATGTTGACCGCACAATGCAGCGGCCTCTAACTACTCATGGTACCGTCCGCCAGGTCCAGGCCTTAGCTTAGCTGCGATACGATAAGTGTAATAACTACTTCTTCACGCGTGCTTAGCTATCGACAAAGCACCCTGCATCGAAGTCGTTAGCCAGTTTGACAAATCGAAATCACTGTTTTCCAGTAGCCAAAAGAGTGGGTTGCCGTTTGAGTCCGGTGGCGGTGCACGGAGTTGTGGGGGGACACGAATGCAGGAGGACTCTCATGTTGTGACTGATGGACGAAATGAGTGCTGCAATTGGGGCAGCGACTGCTGTAAGCGGCTTTCGTTTGAGTGAGCCGACGGCGTTAGCCAAATGGCACTCACTTTAACATTCTTGGTTTTTTAATTCGATTTAGAAG
>JANLQO010000427.1:0-15023 GCA_031367855.1 Planctomycetia bacterium
ACCTGACGCGGGTCGGATACGTACCTTACACTCAAACCGAAGTTGCTCAGCGCAGCACGAAATAGCAGAAAAGGTGCCATTCGCTCCTGACCCTTTTTCCTTTTCTAGCGGTTGTAGTAGCTGAGTCGCTTGCTCAACGTAGAATTAAGGTTGGATAGCAAGACACAATTATTGGAATTTTCAATACAAAATCCTTAAAGATTAATGCGTCTTGAAAACATCCGTTTGCGAGAGCCGCACCTATCGACTAAATTGGTACATGTGTTTTGTCTGACCCAGTTGCCCCTGTTGAGGAGACACCTTCGATGCGACGTGTTACCAATTTTGTATTCGCGATGTGTTTGTTCATTGGATCGGGCCTTACACCGTGCAGTGTATTGGCGGTCGATGAGAATGACCTGAGTAAGATTTTCCATATTACTCTGGAAGCCAGTGCAGGCTGCGTATGCCCTGTTTATGAGTGCCCACCTGGTTCAGGAATGTACTACGCGACCAATTGCGAGGACGGCAAACCGACAAGTATGGTCGCGAAGCCCGGCCTACCGGCGGGATCCTGCACTGCGGGTTGCGTTTCAGGATCGAGTTGCCAGCCAGCGACATTCGTACTTGGCAATGTGCGGATTGCAGCGTTCGCGATCCCCGGCCTCAATCTTCGACCAAACCGCGAGTTTGTTCCGGAAGCTCCAAATGGAGAAAAAATCCTTGGAAGTTTCATCGTTGATTTTCAACAGGCAGCCGACAGTAATGCGATCACTGCCAAGCTGTTTCTAGTAAAAGTCCCTGGACCACCAGGTATGGAACCATTGGTAATCGGCTACGGCGTAGAAATCCAAAGGGATAGCCAACGTCCTGATCTAATACTCATTGGGGCAAACCATGTGACGCATGTAATGGACCATCTTTACCAAGTTAAAGTAAATGACGCGTCATTCATGGTATTCACGCACATAACCACTCCATAGTCGCAAAATGGTCGGTAAAACTACGGGATGATTTGTTCAAATTCATCAGGTTTCAACCGGGGCGTTGTACTTCGAGCACATCGAAAGCCAAGTCCCGGTTTCCATGTGTTTGCAGGTTGCGCATAACGCATGCGTGGACCACGCACATCATCCGAATTCGCATCTGGCTTCCCGTCCATGACGTTTAGTGAACCGCCACGTACAATCCTCGCGTCGGCGAAGTGTTCAGATGTTCGCAGACCTTTTGCGATCTGTGCTGGGTAATAGCTCATTTTTGAGTCGGTCCATTCCGCTATGTTGGAATATAACCCGCGTACAGCAGGATTGCTCAAAAGCGAGTCTGCGGCAGGTACTCCAGCAGGCGCCAGAGCCCATGAAGTGTCGAGGGCATCGTCGCCCCAGGGGAAACGACGCGTACCTCCATCGGTTGCTGCAAACTCGTATTCTGCCTCTGTAGGAAGGCGTTTGCCAACCAATTCCGCGTAAGCAACCGCCAAGTGATAGCTTACAAAGGGTATGGGCCAATCTTCTGGCAGGTCTCCGTCACGCACATCCGATGGTGCTGCCAGTAGCGCTGTGAATTCGGCGATTGTGACCTCTGTTTTGTTGAGAAAAAACGGTGGTATGCGACGATTATGAGCGGGAATTTGTTCATCGCCTTCGATTCCAACCTGAAATACTGTAGCCCCTGAAAATCTCACTTCGGATTGTTCGTCGTATTCTGATAACTGCTTAATCTCTATGTCCGGCAATTCAGCCCTTTGATCAGAAAGGAGGCTCCAGCGTTGATGGCGATATTGGCCCGGCAAACCGGCATCCGAATCCGGTATGTGCCGATAGACCTCATGAAATCCGTAGTCCTCGATGTACGCGACCACGAGGTAATCACCTGGGAGTAATTCAGTCTTGATGGGGCTTGTCTCAGATGGGCGTATAGCATTTTTTGAGTCGGGCTGTCCGTATTTGTCAAGTCGATAAAATACCATACTTGCTCCCGATGGCTCCGTGTCCAACAGTATTGGTCTCAGATACGCATTCTCTGGCACATTTGTTTCCCGTGTTGCGTTCTGCCATATCATAACTATTGCAAATACTGCTAGAACTGCCGCAAGTGAGGATAGCGCTGAAACCGCTCTATTTTGTCTCATCCAACGCCAGCCGTGCTCGAATGCCGATACAGGTCGCGCGTTAATTGCATCGCCAGCAAGATACCGTTTCAAGTCCTCGGCAAGCAATTGAGCCGTCGCATAGCGTTGAGCGGGAATCTTGGAAAGTGCTTTCAAACAAATCGTCTCCAGGTCACGCGGCAAAGTATTGTTGAGGCGTCGAAGGGGAGTAGGATCGCTTGATAGAATCTGATGCATCAAAAGCCGTTGCGATCCGCGAAATGGACGTTGTCCCGTCAACATCTCGTAGAGAACAACCCCAAGCGAATACACATCGGTTCGACAATCCGCTTGACCGCTGTCGCCACGCGCTTGCTCTGGCGACATGTACGCTGGGGTTCCCAGGACTGCGCCTTCTTGAGTAATAGTAAAATCCGCAGCGTCCTGCTTCGCCAAACCGAAGTCGAGCACTTTAGGGTTATCTTGTTCGTCTATCATAATATTGCCAGGCTTGAGATCGCGATGCACAATTCCCTGTGTATGTGCATGGTGTAGCGCCTCGGCAATCTTGACGCAGATTTGAGCAGCTTGCCTGACGGATATCCGATTGGGAATCCGAATCAGTTCCGCTAGCGTCACGCCCGAAATGAATTCAGTTACAATGAATACAATATTTCCTTCTTGACCCACTTCAAGGACCGAAACGATGTTGGGGTGCCTTAGCCTTGCTGTGGCGGCGGCCTCTCGCAGAAAGACTTTGTTGGTCGCTTCGTCTGGGCTAAGTGCCCGCGGAATTTTGACGGCGACGGAGCGATTAAGTTTAGTATCGCGAGCTTTCCATACTGCTCCGAAATGTCCCTGCCCAACTTGTTCTTCCAACTCGAATCGTCCAATTTTCCCTTCTACCTTCGGAACGATTGTCCATGTTTCTGCAGTGGAACTAAACTGACTGCCACACGAAGGACAGGCGATAGAGTATTGACCATCACTGTCCACGACTTCAATTGACGCACGGCAATTTGGGCAACGGATTTGCATAGTGGCTCCTCAAGATTTTACATTTCCTCATTTGGAAAGGTCGAGCGCGTCGTCCGATTATTGTAAAACGTGTGGCGCAATCGATGTCAGCGGGACGATTTATGACTAGGAGAAAAATCGTTTACCAGCGCATATTTTTAAATACCGTAAAACACGGTTATATCATGAAGAACATCTCGCCGTCGGATTCTCTCACCGATTCTCCATGGAGACAATGCGAACATGGGTTATTGCCAAGCTGCTGATAAGTCCAACTGACCGCTCCCATGGTAGCGGACCAAAGCTGTTGGTTTTCGCGAAACACTTGAGCTTCTCCTAATTTCTCAACGATGCCGACAGCATTCAGGGCTGTGAAAACGTCGTCGCGAATGCCTGTCAACAAAACTTTAATGCCACTAGCTTGCAAGCGGTCCAAACTGCTCCCGAGTTTGTGAAGGCAGACGGCATCTAAGTTGCGAACATGCTGAAGTCGCGGTACACTCAACCAGCATCAGGTAATTACCCAACGTAAACCGCTGGAAAGTAGAAAGGTGTCAGGTACCTTTTACGCTAATTTGAGTGAAACGGTACCTGACACCTTTCTGACGTTTCCTCACATTTAACTTACCGCGTCCTAAGCCGAAAAGAAGAATCGCATCAGATGATAAAACACCGGCGCGGCGAAACACAGCGTATCGATGCGATCGAGCACTCCCGCATGCCCCAGTACCAACGATCCGTAATCGGTGACTCCGCGATCCCGCTTGATCGCACTCATCGTCATGCCCCCACACATTCCCATCACCGCGACGATCATGGACATACAGGCTGCTTCCCAAATCCGAAACGGAGTCGCCCAACATAGCAGCGCGCCAATCAAACCTGTGCATAGGGTACCGCCCGCAAAGCCTTCCCAAGTGCGGCTGGCACTCACTTCGGCCGCTATCAACGTCTTACCGACCAATTGGCCCCAAGCCCATTGAAAAATATCGGACAACTGCGACACCAGGATAAAGAAGAATAGCAGCCCCGCCACGCTGCCGTTCCAAGGCACACCACCGCTGGTCGTCAATTTTAAATCCAATAAAGCTGGCGCGTAACTCAAAGAGTAAACGCAGATTAGCAGACCAACCGTGATCTGCGCCGACCGCTCCAAGAACCGTTTATGATCGCCCGAAATCGCAATTCGCGCCGGCACCAGCAGGCTCGCGTAAACAGGAATCATAATGCTATAGAGTCCGTAGAAATCGACCGGCTTGCCGCTCGTCCAACGCCAATCGCCAAGACTGAGACTAATCAGCACATATTGCAAGGGCGTGAAAACTATCAACGCCCAAAACAGCGCGCGATGATCGCCGCGCCGTGTCGGTGCCATCGTAATGAACTCGCGTAAGGCCCAGAAAGAAACCAAGCCGAATAAAATTACGGTCCCAATGGGCCTAAGCAACAATCCGAACACCAGCACGGCACACATCAACCACCACGAATTCAACCGCTGTCGAAAACGTCGCACTAACGCCGGGTTAATCGACTCACTTGGCTGATTCCGCAACCACTGCCCAATGAGCGAGGCAATCGCGAGCGTCACCAGCACAGCACCTAGCAACGCGTTCGTCGGAACGTCATTCAACCATCGCGGTTCATTGGGCAAATTCATCGCGGTCTGCGATTCACCCGTCCCAGTACTACTAGCGGTGGCTTCGTTAAAATCTGCGGCCCCCGGTCTCGATTCAGTTTTCGGAATGACCGGCGGCAGGCCTGTCAGATCAAGCGAATCTTCGCTGGGCTTGTCGATTTCAGCGCTCTCAGTCTCCGCAGGTGAAGCAGCCTTTGGCGGCGGCGAATCTTCCGCTAATTGTTGAGTCGACGCTGCCGTGCACTGCGCTGCAAATAGAACGGTGATAAGTAACGCTGACTTCATGGGATTACTAGGTCGATCGGTCGAAAGTGAATCGTCAAGCGGCTGCCCAACTGCTGGCATAACACCTACAGGGAAAAAACTGCTCGAAACAGCGCAGAGACTCGTTCAGATTGTAGCCGAGGATTACAAGAGGTCATCCCGCCTGAACACTTATCCGACTAGTTCTAAACCGAGCCCAAGACCTTGCATTCGCGCCCAGTCCAATCGCACAATCAACCTAGATTGACTAAAATTGAAACTCACCCGCCAAGCAAAAGCCCAATGATCACCCAGCCTACTTATGCGAAAACAATTCACAAGCCGTTCTCTTACCACTTTCGCGGCTCTCGTTTGCTTAACGCTGCTTGCCGCGCTCTCATCGGCTCAGGAAGAATCGTACCCCGTGCCGCCGGAGGCTGAAAAGCAAGCGAATGTGCCAGCAGGTAAAATCGAGGGTCCGTTCACGCTGTCCAGTCAGATCTATCCCGGCACGGAACGCAAATATTGGATCTATGTCCCAGCACAATACGACCCTCAAAAACCAACTTGCTCGATGATTGTTCAGGATGGTCTAAATCGAGCGAAAGAGTGGCGATTACCTCAAGTTCTCGACAACTTAATTCATAGCAAAGAAGTGCCTTCGATTATTGGAATTTTCGTCGATCCGGGTATTGTCCCCGTTGCCAACGCCGCGAACGAAAAAACCCAACCTCGATTTAATCGCAGTTTTGAGTACGATAGCCTCGGCGACCGATATGCAAGGTTCTTGATCAGCGAACTGCTGCCTGAAGTCGGCAAGTCTTATAACCTCAGTGCCGAACCCAATGACCGCGCGCTGGCCGGTGCAAGCTCCGGAGCCATCTGTGCTTTCAACGCGGCTTGGGAACGTCCCGATGCGTTTCGCCGAGTACTTAGCACCATCGGTACTTTCGTCGGCCTAAGGGGTGCCGATCGATTTCCCATGCTCATACGCAAAACCGAACCCAAACCACTACGCGTATTCCTTCAAGACGGCAGTAAGGATTTGAATATTTACGCTGGCGATTGGTTCGTTGCGAATCAAGACATGCTTTCGGCACTCAAATACGCTGGTTACGAAGTCAATCATGTGTGGGGGGATGGTGGCCACAACGGAAAACACGCCGCGGCAATTATGCCCGAAGCGCTTCGCTGGCTGTGGCACGATTATCCACAACAGGTTAAAGCGGGTGCAAATTCGCCTGGTGAAAAACGCGTTGATATCCTCTTGCCTGACGCGAACTGGGAACAAGTGAGTTCAGGACACGAGCAAGCTGAAGCGCCAGCCTGTAACGCCGCAGGCGATATCTTCTTCTGCGACTCCCGAGCGGGCCGCATTTATCGCGTGGGCGAAGATGGCAAGACGCGAGTTTTCTCCGAGCAAACGGGCCGAATCAGCTCCATGGCTTTCGGCCCAGACGGTTATCTCTACGCCTGCAACGAGGGGCGACAAATCCTGCGCTTCGATGACACCGCCAAGTCAACTACTTTTATTGCTGACGCAGCTTGTCAATCAATTGCCACGCTTCCAGATGGGCTCTTCTACTCGGATCCATCTGCTTCCGCCTTGTTTTGGAGCGACTATAAAGGAAAAACTCGCCAAGTTGACCAATTGCCTATCGCCGTTTCTGGTATTGTCCCTAGCGCTGACCATGCATTTCTCAACGTAGGCGGTGACCAAAGTATCTTCACCTGGCAATTCCGCATCGGCGAGAACCGCTCGCTGGACGCTCGACAACGGTTCGGGTACCTGCATCTGGCCGACGGCGAACTTTCCACGGGACTTAGCAGCATGACCATTGATGACCAAGGTCGTTGTTACGTTACCAGCAAGATCGGCCTTCAAGTCCTGGATCAGTTGGGTCGTGTCAATGTGATTCTAAACGGACCCTCCATCAGCCCCGCAACCGGAATAGCTTTTGGTGGCCCGGCCATGGATCGCTTGTATGTCACCTACCGCGAAAAAGTCTACCGACGAAAGCTGAACGCCAAAGGTGTCAAGACTTTCGAAGCTCCAATTGCGTTACCGCGACCAGGGTTGTAGCCACCTCGATCAGGCTAATCGAACAAGTCTGCGAACACGTCCCTGAAACCTCCTCCTCGACCTCCTTAAACGAGTCATTTAGATGTCCCAAGCAACCTGCGCAGTCTGCGTTATTTTCCGGATTAAACCGCAGTACTTTGACCAGTTCCTGGCCGCCGTTAACGCGCAAGCCAAAAACTCCAAAGAACTCGAGCCCTGGTGTCACCAGTTCGATGTTAGCACGATGCCTGAGCAACCGCATTCCGTGCTGCTTTACGAAACCTACGATGACCGCCCGGCGTTCTTCGAAAAACACCGTACGACCAATCACTTCGCAAAGTTTGTCCAAACCATCGCCGACTGGGTGGAATCCAAAGAAGTTGGCGTTTGGGATATCCAATAAACTATTCGCCTACCCAAACCCAGCGCGAAACCGTAACACCTTTGTCATTGATAACCGTGGTTGCAGCACTTCTGCCAAGCGACTGGAAGCACTCCCAGACCTGAGTAATATCTCTGCCGGTGGGAACAGGCCCATCGCTCACAGCCACTGGTGTGTCCAAATCACCTAGGACAATCCGAAATCCGAAATCAAGCCACGGTGATACCGCTCTTACCATTCCCGCCATATCGACGATGCTCATACTGGCCACTGGCATGTCAGGCGCTAGCCAGGCTGGTCGCGCTGCCAAGGCTTTCTCTTGAATCAAATCTAAAACATGACGCGCGCTGTATCCGATAACGACCGTATCGTTGCTCACGATCACCTGCGGTTCAAACCCTGCCAACGATCCTTGCGAGAACTCCTCATAGTAAAAACGTGTCGCCCCAGCCATTTCCTCTAGCTTGGGGCGCGGAACCACATATCCCTCTGGAACCGAGTCAGGCTGGAGCTCGCGAACTAATTCCACAATTTTGTCGAAAACTCCGTACAACTCTTTGCAACCCGATAGAAATTGGTCACGATTGCGAAGCTTGATTGCGGACGAAATCTCTGGCAATGGCAACGGTTGCTCAGGCGGTGGCAAATCGGAGGATAGCTCGGGAGTTGTCCACTGCGCCGACATACAAAATAGACCTTCATATTCGTCGATCGCTGGCAAAATCTCATCCATCACAATCGAGTAGGATTCTTCCACAAGCGGCCAAGCCCTATCCACAATCTCAAGCGCTTGATCACGTTGCTCTTCAGCCTGTTCAGCCAACGAAATGAACCGGCGAATGTGCTCTGGAGCTCGGTCAATGATCTCCTTCATCAGTTCTCCGAGTAGAGGTTGAGCTTTCTGCTTGATTGCCAACATTAGCAACGGCTTGGTACCCGCATGCCTGATGATCGACATCGGCGCTGCATTCTCAAGGACTACATTTTCGGACCAGTCATAGGTCATGCCCTCCCATCCCACGTCGCTGGCAAAACTCCAACTCAAGGCGGCATCCAAGGCGTGTTCAAATTCACCTATTCGCTCGTCCAAATCCGCAGCATCTTCCTGGATCGCTGCTCTCCATTGCTCGACATCCACTGCTTGGCTCTCTTCAGACGACACGGCGACCGCAAATCGGGCCGCAATATTCTGGAAATACGATCCGTAAGTCGCATTCCACTGACTTTCACGCCATTGCTTCGAAACATAACTGATGCTCCGCAAATCGCTCGGCGTGTGCTCCCGTAGAATTTGCAGACGTTCGTGATTGAGCAGTGACTCGCCCTCACCGATGGAGAAAATCGGCGACACATCTTCGCTGATACACATCAACAGAGTTTTCGCTCGCAGGCCTATTGACAACACCAGCTTGCGACCCTCTAACCCCTCGATCAATCCGCCAAACATTTCCCTAACCGTTGGATTCAATTTGTCCAACGGGATCAACGACGTTGTCAGCGTTACACTCAACGATTGACCGTCTTTGAAGTCCTTGCGAGTAATCTGCTTCGCCAGCGGCGCCAGCTCAGGAATTTGTTGCAATCCTAATTGCAGAGCGCCTTGCAACGCATCCAATAGGGTCCGAGCAATTTCCTCATTCGTCAGGCGAAATCCCATGACCGTCGTCGGAATCCTAATCCTATCCAAGTATTCTGCATCCAGCTCTGTCAAGAATTCCTGCAGCGCGGCGGGATTATTGGACCGAGAATTAATGTCCTGATATAGTCCCATCAAACTGCCAATGGATGCGTTCCAGTCTTTTTCGCCATAGTAAAAAACCTCCCGAGAATTCATATCAAGGATCAATTCAAGCAGATTCTTCACGTTGGGATTCTTCAAACTGTCCTTCAGTGACCGCACCTGCCCCTCTGGATTCTCCCACTGCGCGAGCACCTCGCCTTCGAGTTGCTGTGCATAGGGCAGATCACGCAGGCGGCTCACAAAACCACCGTTTATGAATTCGTCCCATGCCTTACGCAAATTCAGATTCGTGGAAAAGAAAGCCGCATCGCGAGGCGCGAGCGCCAAAGCAGTCGCCTTGAGCGATGAAGCATCTGCAACCGCCTGGGCTTGTACCAAGCTTGCCGCCGGCGGCGCGATAACTATCGCTAAAACGAACAGCCCACACGTTCGCACACTTCGATCTACCATGCTAACACTCCAACGCGTTCATTCGAGAGTAGAGCAATTTTCTTAATTGCTCAGAAAACGATTGAGACAATCGTTCTACACTAAAACCAATTCTCATTTCACTACATGGGTCGAAAACAAACGGTCGCGCAAGTACGAATAAGCCGTTGCCTGCATGAACGCCGCTTGTCGATTGTTCGCTGAGCCACCGTGACCACCCTCGATGTTCTCATAATAAGAAACATCGTGCCCCTGCTGCTCCATTTTCGCCATCATTTTACGCGCGTGGCCCGGATGGACTCGATCGTCACGTGTCGACGTCATGAATAGTACCGCAGGGTATTTGGTCGACTGCGAAATATTCTGGTATGGCGAATAAGCTTGTATGAAGTCCCACTCGCCAGGCGAATCGGGGTCACCATACTCAGCCATCCACGACGCACCTGCCAACAACTTGTGATAGCGCTTCATATCCAACAACGGCACCTGACAAACCGCAGCCGAAAACAAATCGGGATACAAGGCTACCATATTGCCGACCAACAGACCGCCGTTCGACCCGCCCTGAATCCCCAGCTTGGCTTTCGATGTAACCTTCCGGACCACCAAATCTTCCGCGATCGCCGCGAAGTCTTCATAAGCGCGCAACCGATTTTTCTTCAGCGCTGCTTGATGCCACCGGGGTCCATACTCTCCCCCACCGCGAATGTTGGCCATCACATACACGCCGCCTTGACTCGTCCAAGCACGACCTACCGAAGCGTTATAGGTAGGCATCAGCGAGATTTCGAAGCCACCGTAACCGTAAAGCAACGTTGGATTCGATCCGTCGAGTTTCAGGTCCTCACTGGCGACCATAAAATAGGGGACCTTGGTCCCGTCCTTGCTCGTCGCAAAATGCTGACTGATCTTTAGCCCCTTCGCATCGTACAACGCCGGCAATTGCTTCAGTTGCTCAGGCTGTTTTCCGATCGATCCATAATACAGAGTCGTCGGCGTGACAAAGTCTGTCGACGTCATAAAGTACTCATTCGATTCATCGGCATCGATCGGCGACACACTGACATTGCCGAACTGTGGCGCGCCTTCAAGCAGGCGTTTTTCCCAAACACCCTTAGATTGCGTCAACACAAAAACGCGATTCTTCACGTCTTCGAGCACATTTAGGATCACATGATCATTGGTTGGCGCGAAAGAAGCTAAACTCGAATTCGCAGTTGGTTCAAAGGCCACCTCCAAGTTGCGTTTGCCCGCCATGTAGTCTTTATAATTGGCGATCAACAAAGCTCCAGCTGTATAAGTCCTGCCACCCACATCCCATGGTTCTCGCAGTTCGATCAACAGAAAATCGTGAAATACCGACTTGTTCGCGCTGTTCGGCGCATCCAGCTTGGCTAGTGCACCGCCGTCCGTGATCTCATACATCTCGTCGTTGTAGAAAGCCAGTGTGCGACTGACGAAGTTCCGCTCAAATCCAGGTGAATCGTCGTGCACCGCGCGGATATACATATCCTCCGGCACTCCTTCGTAGATGACTTTCGCGTCGCTCATAGGCGCGCCACGTTTCCACAACTTCACGATGCGTGGATAGCCCGATTTCGTTTGCGAACCCTCACCAAAATCGGTGAACACAAACACCGAATCGCGATCAACCCAATCCAAACCGCCCTTGGCCTCCGGACGCTCAAAACCACCCTGCACGAACTCGCGTTTCTCCATATCAAATTCGCGAGTCACCGTCGCATCCGCACCCCCTCGCGACAGGTTGATCAGCGCGCGATCGTACTTTGGTCGCAATAAGGACACACCCGACCAGACCCAGTTCTCAGACTCATCTTTCGCCAACTTGTCCAAATCCAAAATAACTTCCCATTTTGGTTCCGCTTTGCGATATTCCTCCAAAGTTGTGCGCCGCCAAAGCCCACGTTCATTCTTCTTATCGCGCCAGAAGTTGTAGTAGTATTCGCCTGACTTATTCACCATCGGAATTCTTGCATCCGAGTCGAGGATCGCCAGCAAATCGTCTCGCAACTTGTTAAAGTTCGGATCAGCCTCAAACTTGCTCTGCGTCTTAGCGTTACGCGCTCGCACCCACTCGAGTGCCTTGTCGCCGGTGACATCCTCCAGCCACAAATACGGATCTTCATCAACAATCACTTCAGGTACCTTTTTTCCAACCTTTCCAGCCTTCTCGTCACTGGCTTTGCCAACTTCATTTGGCTCTTGCTGAGCCACCACCGCAGTCGTGAAGCAAAGGAAACAACACAATCCGAACACATTAAAACGAATCATTGCGGCCTCGCTCTTGTTTTGAATCCGCCAACGTGAAAAAATTTAATTATCGTAACAGCACTGTATTGTATCGCCGACCATTTACCAAGCGGACACACCGTTACTTTGACCAACCCTGTGCACGCATCCATTCCGACGCACGATCAGGCCATTGCGTACACGCCGCCTCCGTTCGCCTCAAACCGAAACCATGCCCCCCGCGCGGATACAAGTGCAGCTCAACGGGTACCTTCGCATGCTTCAAAGCCAGAGCGAACTTAAGCACGTTGTCAGCATCGACTGGATCATCCGCAGCCATCGTCAAGAACATCGGCGGTGTCTCCGCGTCAACCGGCAACTCTTGCTCAGCTTCTTTGTGGATCAAGTAAGCCGGATATACCAGTACTGCAAAGTCCGGTTTGCATGTAACCCTATCCATTTCATCCACCGACTCATAGGCCCGCTTGCTGTAGTTCGTACTCAAGCGCGCGGACAAATGGCCACCCGCCGAAAATCCTAACACACCCATACGCTGCGCATTCACACCCAACTCTTCCGCCCGTCCACGCAACAAGGACATCGCCCGCTGAGCATCTTGCAGCGCTTCAATCGGACGCGGATCATTTTCCGCCTTAGGCACACGATACTTCAGCAGTCCTGCCGTTACACCCAACGAATTCAGCCACTCGCAAACCTCAGTCCCTTCCAGGTCCATTGCGAGAATGTTGTACCCGCCTCCAGGACAAATCAGCACAGCGGTCCCGCAGTTTCTTTCCGCTACAGGTTGGTAGATAGTCAAAGTTGGCGAAGACACATTCCCTAAACGAATCACCGACTTCCCGGCGACCTGTCCGCCTTTCGCGTCGGTCGTATCTTTTTCCTCGCCTGTCGCCGCGTTACGCCCCGGTGGCGCCGCTGGCCACAAAGCAATTGGCGGCAAAATCTCCTGTGCACAAGCCATTCCCGCGCAGGCCGATACCCACCCTGCCATAACCAGCAAACACAACTTCCTTGCAGTGAATTTCATGATGTTTCTTTCAATAAAATACTTGTTTATCTGGCGTAGGTTGGGTTGCAGCACGAAACCCACCAGCCAACGCAGTTTCAGCCAACGACAATAACCGTCGTGGGTTCTCAACCCAGCCTACACGTACAATACCTACTCAGCTTCCGCCGACCTTCAGTTATACTCATTCCTACGACCACGCGCGGCCTACCCGACTCCCTCGACGCAAGGTTTCCCACTCTTGCCGGAACCCACTTAATGAAGAATGCTTCACCCCTTTCGATCACCCTAAACGGCTTAGCATTCTTGATATTTGTGGCAGCCATGCCCCGCTTTGGCAACGCAAATCCGCTTACCGAGCCGATCGACTTCGTCCGCGACATCCGCCCGATTCTCCAAACCCACTGCTACGCTTGCCATGCCGCGAGCAAACAAAGAAGCAACCTGCGACTGGACATCAAATCAGAAGCTTTCAAGGGTGGCGACAATTACGGCCCAAGCATTATCGCCAACAACTCCAGCGACAGCCCCCTCTTGCAGCTCGTCACCAGCCACGACCCAGACGAGCAGATGCCACCGGAAGGGGAACGATTGTCGCCCGCCCAAATCGCCACTTTGAAACAGTGGATCGACGAAGGTGCAAACTGGCCCGATGGAGTCGATCTCGCCAGACTCGAAGACCGCCGCGACCACTGGTCTTTTAAACCTATCCAAAAACCGCAGCCACCCATCGTTCAAGACCAAACTTGGCCGCGCAGCGATTTGGATCGATTTATCCTACAAAGCCTTGAACACGTACACCTACGTCCCGCCCTCGAAGCGACACGTGTTGCTTGGTTGCGACGAGTTTCTTTCGATCTCATCGGTTTGCCACCCTCACCCGAGCAAGTCGAAAACTTTCTCAACGATCATCGACAGGACGCTTACGAACAAGTCGTCGATGACCTACTGAGATCGCAGCGCTATGGTGAACGCTGGGCCCAACACTGGCTCGACGTTGTGCGCTACGCGGACACTCATGGCTTCGAAGTCAACACCGAACGCCCGAACGCATGGCCCTACCGCGACTACGTGATCCAAGCCTTCAATTCCGACACTCCTTACGATCAATTCATCCGCCAACAGATCGCTGGCGATACGCTCGGCCAGGACGCAGCGACTGGCTTTCTCATTACGGCTTCCGTGTTACTCCCCGGCCAAATCGGTCAAGATGAACCTTCTAAGCGGCTCGCTCGCCAAGACTCGCTCGATGAAATCGTCGTCAACATCGGCCAAACTTTCTTGGGCCTAAGTATCGGATGCGCGCGCTGCCATGATCACAAGTTCGATCCGATCTCGGCCCACGAATACTATTCCATGCAGGCCTTCGTGGCTGGCGTCGAGTATGATGATCGCGAGCTGCGAACGCCTGAAGCCGACCGGGAACGGGCTGATGCCGAAGCACTGAAAACTCAATTGAAAGAGATCGATCAATCACTCGCGAGATTCGAACCCATCGCACAACCTAAACCAAGCGAAAGGGCCAATCAAAGCGAAAGGGCAGGGGGCCGAAAACCGACCGATCCCCAGCTTAATGAAGTGAGTTTCACACCGCGCATGGCAAAATTCATTCGCTTCACAATTCACGACGCGAATTTGCACCCGACCCTCGGTTTGATTGAACCCTGTATCGATGAGTTCGAAGTCTTCAGCGCTGAAACAACTCCTCAAAACTTGGCTCTTGCCACCGCCGGCACCCTGGTTACAGCATCGGGCAGTCGAACGTCCGACATCCATCGTATCGAACATATCAACGACGGCTTGTATGGTAACAGTCGCAGCTGGATGTCCGATGAAGCGGGCCGTGGCTGGGTTCTTTTTGTACTACCCGAACCCACGAACATCAACAAAATCACTTGGAGCCGTGATCGCGAAGGCAAATTTAACGACCGGCTTGTCACCGCCTACACCTTGGAAGTCGGCGCAACTCTTGCTGCCATGACCGAAGTCGCCGCAGTGCAACCAGCCCGCTCAGTCATCAACGCTCGCTTCAACTCCGATCGTTTTCAACCTGTGAATTACACCCGCGTGCGGTTCACCATCAATGCAACCAACACTATCGAACCTTGCATCGACGAACTGGAAATCTACTACACCCACGCAGTCAACATAGCGCTAGCCAGCTCTGG
>JANLQO010000442.1:0-2008 GCA_031367855.1 Planctomycetia bacterium
TTTTCAGGATGTCCACTGCTGGTAAAAAGTCGTGGCCCTGAATTGTCATTAGGTCGATGTTATTAAAATTCTCACCGCAACTGAAGCAGTGCGCAAGGTTATTGCGTGGACAGGAGAATTACGGGAAAATTACGGGGACACACACGGGGAGAATTACGGGGACACACATATTTGACAGGGGTACTTGCTAAGCTGGATGGGTGATATTAGGATTGTTGGCTTTGACGACATTGCGGTTTGTTATAGGGAGAGCTGGACGATGGCTAGGTTGGCAAGAGTGGAGGCGTTCGCGCCAGATGAAATTGCTACACTTCATGTAATGAATCGCGTAGTTCGCCGCTGCTTCTTGATGGGAACTGACGAACTAACCGGAAAGAACTATGATCATCGAAAGACTTGGGTCGAAATCGCACTCAAACGACTGGCAGCGGGCTTTGGGATCGATCTTTTAAACTTCGCGATCCTTTCAAATCACTTTCATCTGATACTTAGGTCGCGGCCGGATGTGGTGGCGACTTGGGATGATGCCGAGGTCGCTCGAAGATGGTTGATCTTGTGCCCGGTTCGTAAATCCGCCGATGGCGGGGCGGCTGAACCATCGGAACCGGAGCTAAACTCGATTCGCTATGATGAGGACAAGGTGAAGACGATTCGCAGTCGACTGAGCGATATCTCTTGGTGGATGCGACTGCTTAGCCAACGGATCGCTCAGAGGGCTAATGTCGAAGATCAAATTGCCGGGAAATTTTGGCAGAGTCGATATCGTGCCGTGCGGCTTATCGATGACGATGCGATTCTGGCTTGTGCGGCTTATGTGGATCTAAATCCGATACGTGCTGGCATGGCGCTGACGATCGAGGATAGCCAGTTCACATCGGCTCGATTGCGACTGCAAACGATTGCGGACGCGGCTCAGGACGCAGTTGGTTCAAGCGAAGTATCGATTGGAGCAACTGCGGCTTTGGTTAGTTCCGATAAGGACTCGTCTAGCGACGCAGTTGACTTGACTGAGTCCATTGATTGTGAGTCGCCGAGTGGCCGAACTGCAGAGTCGATCGGAAGTTGTGCGTTGGGCGTTGGGCAGCCGCCAGCGCCAGGGTCGCCAGCACCGGGGGCGATGCGAGTGTCTGCTGAATTCAAGGCTGCGGTCGATGGTTTCTTGACTCCGATCGAGATTGATGAACTCAACGATCCGATTGGTCCTCGAACGAGCTTTGGTAGGCAACGTTGTAGCGACAAGGGATTTCTGGGGATGCCTGCAGCGGCTTACATGGAGTTGCTCGATTGGACGGCTAGACAAATTGTAAACGGAAAGCGTGGTGCGACGCCCGAGGATGCTCCGCCGATATTCGAGCGATTGAAAATCAAGCCGGCGGTGTGGTGCGAATTGGTGACACGGTTCGGCAAGCTGTTCAGTCAAGTTGCTGGCCAACCGCATCGCGTTGACGAGTTTCGCGGACGCCTTCGCAAGAAGCGTTACCGCCTCCGCCAAGCCGCTCGTGAATTGTTAAAGGCTTAAATGATTTCTCAATCATTGATTGCCTGAAGTCTTCTGCCGTCGTGTACAAGCGTGGCGCGATGCCTATCTAAGCTTGTTCCATTCGGGCGTACGACCATTTTGATTGGTCGCACAAGCATTTCTTATCACACGCTTCGGATGATTTAGCTCGTTAAGCAGCAAGCCATCGACCGATTTTGCATTCTGTTGACTACTCCAAGAGCCGAACAGAAGGCCCGCTCCCCACTTGTTTCGCTTCTGCACCACCTAGAAAATATGCGTGTCCCCGTGATCTCGTGCCGTGATCTCGTGCTACAGTGATCTCGTGTGCGTGTCCCCGTGATCTCGTGATCTCCCCTACACACCGGACGCAAACCATAGGGTTCCTTCCGGACCCCGAAGAAAAGTATCGAACTCTCTGATTCTCTCATGAGGGCAATACCGGGGAGTTAATAGAAATCGACGACGATTCGAATCACAGATTGGGAGCACACCCAGGACTAGTTCGGC
>JANLQO010000465.1:0-2951 GCA_031367855.1 Planctomycetia bacterium
GTTAAAAAACCAATCCCTAGCTTCGGTGGTCAGCACATCTGCACCGGCATTATTCACCCAAACATCAACGTGACCATACCAAGCGAATGCCGCCCGAGTTAAATCGGCTTGAGCGCGCCAGTCTGCTACATCTGCCAAAATGCACAAAGACCGTTTTCCAAAACCATCGAGGATCTCTGATGCAGTCGCTTGTACGCCCGCCAGATTCTGGCGTGCGTGCAGTACAACAGAAAAACCATCCGCCGCCAACCGCATCGCAGTCGCGCGGCCAATTCCCGAAGAACTGCCAGTGACCACCGCGACTCTCGTTGGATTGGGCATGCGCATACTATTCTGTGTCAAGTACTTATCTCACGCCGTCAGTACCGCTTTTCGGTGGATGGAAGAACAGAGCCAACGCAATCGCGGCCAATGTCGCAACGCCACACGGAACCAGAAACAGACCACGGAAATCCGTCTTGCCATCGTGAGTGAAAACTTCTTGAAACAACCATGGGCACACAGAGTTCGCCACCAAAGCTCCTACGCCAAGAATCATCACGTTAAACAAACCCTGAGCGCTATTGCGGACGTCTTTGGGAAAATACTCGTCCACAAAAATGTAAACTGTTGCAAAGAAGAACGCATAGCAAATGCCGTGCAACATTTGGATGATAACGATCAAGGCAGGATTGTCAGGGAAAAACGCATAAACTGCGAAACGCGCTGCGTGGCCAAGGATACCTACGATCATCGTCGTACGCCAACCCAAGTTTTTCAATGTCAAGCCCAACACAAACATCGTTAGAATTTCGAACAGTTGCCCAACGCTCATTACCGGCATGATCCAGTTACCAGGAATGCCCACGCCACCAACTTCTTTCGCTGCACCGAGGAACTGCCCGGTCCAATTGAAATAACAATTGTGAACAAACGAATCCATAAACGTCACGACCCAGAGCACCAGAACAAATGGATGCGCGAGCAGTTTGATGGCTTCAAACCAGGCGAGACTCTCCGCTCCTCCTTCGGCTTTCTTGGGCGGAGTGTGTGGCAACACGAGACTGAAGGCGGCAAGCAATAAAGATGCGATGCCGGCCACCACAAACGTCCACTTGGTGGCGCTCTTGAGTTCATCGCCAACTAACGGGTTGGCCAAGGCTGCGCCGATCCAATCGACGATACCAGCTGGATTGCTTTCTTGCACAGCGGCCCAATTAACGAAGATAAACGTAAAGGGCCATGCGGCTAAAATCCAACCAAACGTGCCGCCCATACGCACGATTCCGAATTCATTCTGAGCGTCCTTCATGTTGGCAAACGCGATTGAATTGGTGATCGAAATGGTGGGCACATATAACAAGCAGTGAATCAACATCAAAACAAAGAAGGATGCAAAGTCCGTCACAAAGCCGCAACCTAGAATTGCCAATCCGCCGACTAAGTGGCTGAAGGCCAAGAATTTCTCTGCCGCAAAGTTGCGGTCCGCAAATTGATTGCTGAAGAACATGCCAACGATCGCGGCAACCGGAAAGGCATTAAGTATCAGTGATTGTTGCCAGGGCGCAAAACCAAGCCCTGGAAGATATCCGAAAATCAACGGCAACCAGGCGCCCCAAATGAAAAACTGCAAAACCATCATCACGAATAGCTTCAATCGCACGCCCATGTGTCACTCCGCAAACGTTTATAAAAAAAGGCTGTTTTTGAATTTGCAATCGGCGTTCTACACACCGGCGTGCCTGGAGACATTATTTGTCGATCATGCCGATGTCGGCGAGCCAGTGTTTGCATAGCCCTGGCCATTGCTCTGCGGCTCCAGAACCAGCGGCCAGCCCCAAACCGTGTTTCCCTTTGGCAAACACATGCAATTCGCCAGGTACACCGGCGGTTACCATCGCTGAATAGAATCGCAAACTATTCTCAGCCGGCACGGCTTTGTCTTCAGCCGTATGCCACAAGAAAGTCGGCGGCGTTTGACTAGTCACCTGTTTTTCATTCGATAGCGACTGAATCAACTCGGGCGACGCGTCTGCGCCGAGCAAATTCTTTTGACTGCCAGCATGCGTGTAACTTTCGCCAAGCGCTATCACGGCATAAGACAATATTCCAAAGTCCAGGCGACTGCTTTGTCGGTCAATCGCGTCAGCGGCGTCAGCTTGGCCCTGGTCAAAATGCGTCAACACAGTCGATGTCAAATGTCCGCCAGCCGAAAACCCAATCATGCCAAGCCGCTTGGAGTCAATATTCCAATCGTCCGCGTGACTGCGAGTGAGTCGGATGGCCCGTTGAGCGTCGAGCAACGGATTGGGATGACCATAACCGCGACCCCGATGGCGATAAGATACGATCACTCCCGCCATGCCCATGTCATTTGCCCACCTAGCGAACTGATGCCCTTCGTGGTCCATCGCTAATCCTCCATATCCGCCACCCGGGCAGATCATCAGCACGGGCGTTGGTTGCTTGGCATTCTCTGGCATGTAGACAATGACTGTCGGAATATCCTTTTCCTCTGTCCCCAGCGCATTCGGCGCGTCACCCTCCCACAGCCGAAACGTCTTCGGTTCAGCCGCCTGTAATTGGGCGATCAAAATCGCTACCAAAGCAAAGGCGCTGACTGCGGCGCTAAGTTTTCGAGCTATCGACATCTGGAACCTCGAGTGGGTATGGATACGGCGGGATTTGAGATCTGAGATCTGAGATTTGAAATCTACATGGTGCGTCGATATTCGTAAGAGTGCAGCTACGATTTGGAAAGTTCTCGCTTGGCGGCGCTTAAGACATCGCGGAGCACAAATAGGCTTTGGGCGGTCGAATCACCAGGGTTTAGCGTAGCGTAGCGAATCCCCTGACGAAAACAATCGACCATTAAACTCATAAATCGCGTTCGATCAACTTGCACTACCTTGCTGGGCGCATCACAGCACTTTTCCGCATAATCGTTCGCACGCTTCTCCGTTGAAAACAGG
>JANLQO010000510.1:0-4918 GCA_031367855.1 Planctomycetia bacterium
GAGCGACTCGGCCACGTGACAGCATGCACACTTTCCGTTTTTAACTGGCACTTCGGTCTGGCGGTGCGATTTGCATTTTTACTAGAATCTGCGTTTCTAGGTACAAATTGCTAGCGATGGCAAGTCGAAAAGGGAGTGCAGGAAGTGGCCTAGAAAAATCACGATGATTCTGAGCGACTAGCAGCCAAGCGAACTTACCGCAGACGACCGTGGCGTACGGCGCTATTAATGTTGCTGCTGATCGCAGTATTGGGAACCATTTTTCTTCCCAGCATTTTGACCAATCGCGGCATCTTGGTTGGGCTCGTCGATCGCTTTGGTGGGCTCGCGCCGCTGAAGCTCGAGCTTGATCAAGTCCAAGCGGGCTGGTTCAAGCCCATCTCGGCTCAAGGCGTTCAATTGAAGGATGGCGAAGGTAAAACGCTGATTCGTATTGGCAGCATTCAAACAGAAAAAGGGATATTGGGCTGGATCATGAACAGCTCCAACCTGGGGACGATCCACATCGCCAGTGTCGAAGCAGATGTGGTCGCTTACGATGGCACCAGTAACATCGAACAAGCCCTCAAACCGTTGCTCGACCAACACGCAACCTCCGACTCGACCAATGCAAGTTCCAAGGCCACAACCAGCTACCTGGGCGCGATCAAAGTTGTCGACACAAGATTCAATTTGAGTTCGCACAATAGCAATCAGAGCTGGATACTCAATGTGCCCGAACTGTCGGTGATCTTACCGACTGCGGGCGAAGTGATCGGCCCAATCAAATTGCAAGCGAATTTGGCTGCAGCCACCAGCCCAATCGGTTCAAGCCAAGCCGCGACGACTGCGTTTATCGCCATTCCCGGCGCCAGCACAGATCGCGGTGGTACGATAGCCGCCGAAGTCAAACAGACCGAAGGCCAGCAGGCATTCGAATTGCGCGCGATGGTAGATCACATTCCGCTGGATTTTTGGCATATTGTTCACGCCCGCTTGCCGGAGTTGCCAATCGAAAGTTTGAACGGTTCAATTTCTGCTAAAGTCGCTGGCACGATTGTCGACGCGGATCGCTGGAGCGTTGATGTTCAGCAGTTGGAAACGTCGAGATTGTTTGTCGTAGCGCCGCAATTGGTTGGGAAAAATCCAGCCCAGTTTGAGCAGATTGCCGCATCTGGTCGCTGCACTTTGGCCGATGCGAAACTGCAACTCGAAAATGGCGTACTCAATTGCGACTTCGGCAATGCGACCGCGGGTGCACAGATACCTTGGCCGATTGTCACACCGACTTTAATGCAGCCTTGGCTGTCGGGTGCAGTGGTTGATGCGCGGGGCACCGTTGATTTAGCTCGGTTAGTGCATACCGCCGAATCGTTAATACCCATGCGACCTGATACCAAGTTGATCTCGGGCACAGCGCAATTCATTTTGACTCAGCAAAACACGGCCGTGGGTACACCGCTAAGCAGTGCGGTTTTTGAGTTGGCGGGCTTGAAGGCCATTGCTTCAGGTCAACAATTGAGTTGGGACGATCCACTAAAATTGCAAGTCCAAGCCGGAACGGGCAGCGATCAAAAGCTTCAGTTTGGAGCCCATTGCGAAGCCGAGTTTTGCAAACTGCAAGGCCAAGGCACGCTTGAAGCAGGGGCCTTCAATGGCAACGTCGATTTGGCCCTCTTGGAACAGCGGCTTTCGCAGTTTGTCGATCTGCCGATCAGGCAGATGACTGGTAAGGCGGATGTCAAACTGAACTGGAGTCAAACGCAACCCGGCGTGGTTGTTGCACAGGGCGAACTGAATACCACTCCACTCGTTATCGCATCGAAAGTGGGTGGTCAACTGAGCGAACCTGCCTGGAAGGGTCTGTTCAGCGCCACAACTCGCTTGGAAAACAATTCTCCCTCACAAATAGATATAGCGCAAATTGATCTGACGTCGGAACAAGAGCGACTGACAATCGACCTGCGTGAACCCATTCGACTGGTGGCGGCTCCGGCAGGCCAGGTGCAGCCGCCTGGCGCTTTTTCGGTTCAATTGGCTGGCGACTTGGCCAAGTGGCAAAAGCGAGGCATGGCGTTCCAAGCACTGCCGACCGACTTGGTGCTTGGCGGCAGTGTCAGCCTAGGAGTCGAGGGACGCTTGGATATGCAGCATGCCGAAGTGCTGCAAGCGACGTGGCGAATGGAGCCCTTTGAGCTGAGTTCATCGCAAGTGCAAGTTGCCGAATCGCAGATGGTTGGGAATTTTAAAGGTCGCGTTGATACCTCTGACATTGCTCGTTTGGTCGTTGAGAAATTGGAAGTGCAAGCGACTTCGTTCTCGTTGGGAGCAACGGATGCCGCGTCGCCAGATGGCAGCGGTCGAGTCGGGCGAGCTGGTTTTATCGCGGATCTCGGCCGGCTGATGAAAAACGTTCAAAGCGGCGCCAAGCCCGGGCTCGTTTTGCCACCCGGCAGCGCGGCTCCAACACAAATGGCTGCATCTGGGACTGTTGAAGGCACATTGAACTGGCAAGTGAATACTGCTGCGGCTTCATTCAGTCTCGAATCGACCGGAAAGAATATGGCTTTCGAAAATCGCGACCTGGCCGGCCGATTGGTCTCGAAAATCTGGGACGAATCTTTGGTCAAAGCGGGTTTGGCTGGCAAATGGGATAACGCCGCCAGCTCACTCACGCTCGACACTTGTCGCCTGGAAGCTCCGTGGATCAATTACGCGGGTACGATGAATTACAAAACGGTCAACGCAGAGCAAATCATCGCCATCAAGGGACAAGCCTTGTATGACGCGGCGCGTGTTGCCGAGCGCATCCAGCCGTGGACCGGTGGCCAATTACAAATGGCTGGCCAGAAGACCATTCCGATTGAGGTCGTATGGAAAGGCAAAGCCGATAGTGTGGGCAGTTCCTTGGCGGGCCTGCAAGCGGCGACACGATTGGGTTGGGATCAAGCGCGTTTGGTTGGAATCAATATAGGTCCAGCGGATGTGCCGGTTTCCGTAACCAATGGGCAATTGGCAACGGCGGCTGAGATACCTGTGAGCGGCGGTGTGGTGCGCTGGGACGTCGCCAGCGACTTGACCGCTCACGACATGATTATTTATCAAAAGCCGATGATCGTGCTTGAGAATGTAGCCATCACGCCTGAGATGTGCCAAACGTGGTTGAAGTTTGTGACGCCGCTGTTGGCAGATGCCACGTCGGTCGAAGGTCGGCTGAGTTTGAAACTCGATCAAGCAACTTTGAATCCAACCAATACTCGCAATCAAACTGTTGTTGGGCAGTTGCTCATACACAATGCCGAGGTCGGCCCTGGTCCATTGTCAAATCAAATCATCACTCTCGTTCAGCAGATCAACGCGATCCGCAAGCAGGACTTCACGCAAGCCGTCAGTGCTCAAAAGGTGTGGGTGCAGTTGCCTGAGCAGAAGATTGATTTCGAAATGATCAACGGCCAAGTCGTCCATCGCAACTTGAACATTCGTGCGGGTGATGTCATGATCAGTACCAGTGGTACCGTTGATATTGACGGGCGCATGGAACTGCTGGCGGCGATGCCGATTCCGGACGATTGGGTTGAAAAAAGCCAATGGTTAGCTGGAATGCGCGGTCAATCGCTCCAGTTTCCAGTACGCGGGACGTTGACCAGTCCCCAAATGGACTTGCAGCTGCTAAAACAGTTCGGTCGTCAACAAGTCCAACAAGCCGCATCGGGACTGATTCAACAGCAGTTGTCGAAAGGGCTTGGTAAATTGTTTGGACCTGCTCCACAGCCACCCGCCGTGCCAGCCCCGGCTGGTCAATGATGGTTAAGCGTCATGATAATTAAGTGTTTTGGAACGGCGGGCTATCATCCCAGTGAGCAGCGGCATACCTCCTGTTATTACATCCCCGAGCTGTCGCTATTGTTGGACGCAGGAACCGGTATTTTTCGACTGACGGCTGAGTTGCTGGCCAATCCTCGCGAATCGGTTGACATCTGGTTGTCGCACGCACACCTTGATCACAGCGTTGGCTTAACGTATCTGCTTGATACGATGGCCGTGACAACGCTGAAACACATTCGAGTATTTGGAGAACCAGCCAAGTTAAAAGCCATCCGCGAACGCATTTATCATGAACTGATTTTTCCAGTTGAACCGAGCATGGAGTTCGTCGCACTGCCTGATGCCGCGGGTCCATTTCTGGTTTCTGGCAAGCGGGATTATTTCGTCCAGTGGCTGCCGCTCGAACATCCGGGTGGCGCTGTCGGTTATGTGATCGAGTGTGCAGGCAAGCGAGTGGCATACATCACGGACACTACCGCCTATGCCGACAGCCCCTATGTTCGGGCTCTGCACGATCTCGACCTCTTGCTGCACGAATGCAATTTCGGCGACCAACACAAAGCGCTCGCTGAGAAAACCGGGCACAGTTGGCAATCGGCCGTGATGGGTGTTGTCGCGCAGTGCCGCCCGCGCCAAACGCAACTGATTCACCACAATCCGTTGGCTGAGATGTTGGGGATCGCTCTCAATCTCAGTCCTGAACAAGTGAAACTCGGTATGCACAAGGCCAATGATGGCGATGTAATCGAGTTCTAGTGCTGCGTCCGGATTATCAGCCCAGGACGCGCCTCGTTCCGTCGTTGCAGTTGCTATGATGAATGATGACCGTTAAAAGCCATCCGTTTTTTAAGCGAGTACGCATTATGACCTGCACACACCTGAAACAGCTCTATCAACTTTGTCGCGATTCGCAGATTCAACTGTCGAGTACCGATTTGATTCACATTGTTTGCAAGCAGTGTGCAAACTCGGAAGTCTGCCCATCGGTGCTCTACGAAGAGTACGACAAGATGCCAGAGTATAAGGTTGAACCATCCACCCACACTCCTGCGGCGGATCCAGCCGCTCCCAAGTGAAGTTGCGTAGCCGCGTCGCTGCGTCGACGCGACCATCG
>JANLQO010000516.1:0-3103 GCA_031367855.1 Planctomycetia bacterium
AAGCATTTTCAGTTGGCGAGAATTCTTTGTAACTATGGACGTTGTTGCGCTCACCTGGTTGCCGCGTCATCCGGTGAACGGCTTCATTACCATATTGGTAATTGTAAACTTAACTTGAAAAAGATTGAGCGCGAAAACACGACGATCGGGCGACACCTGTCTCACCTCCTGCGCGCCGGACTGTTGTCGTTTTCGAATCCCTTTACAGACTTGATCCGCGATGAGGTTTCGAACAACCTCCGAATCGCAATTTCAGGATTTCAAGCTCAACAGATGCCGATCTTTACGCACTGTGCGGCGCGCCGACTTGGTCAATTGCTAAAAAATGATGAAGGCCAGCAATGGGTTAGTTCTGCAGAAAACTGGATGGATCAGCAGGGAATAAAAAACAAAGATCGCATCACTAGCTTGTTTGTGCCGGGAGATTTCAATCGTAAATGAAGTACATACGACCTCATCACCATTAATGGCAATCACCATTGCAGTTCCTTAAATTCTGATTCGCCACTCTGCCAAGCCGCACATCCCAGCTAGAGATTACCAGCTGTAACAATCGGAGCGGGAATCCAAAAGGAATCACCCTTCGCGGCGAGCAGGAAGCACCTAACCTGACAGGCATCTCTCTAGTGAGTCGTCGGCGTTAGCTACATCGGCTTTAAGTGCTGGCGCTGTCGGGAGGCTTTGCTTAGGCTATATTGCCAGTTAAGTGAAGTTGAAAAACTTCCCGTTGGGTTTCGCGTCGAGTTTGTGCAACGGATGGGCAGATGTCTACATTGTTGGTTACCGGTTTGGGAAAAGAGTTTCGCACCGCCGCGGAAACACTGCGTGTACTTGACGGTTTAAACCTGCAAATGGAACTGGGTGAGAACTTAGCGATTGTCGGCCCGAGCGGTTGTGGCAAATCAACGTTGCTCTACATCCTTGGGACGCTCGACACGCCGACCACCGGCGAAGTTTCGCTCAACGGTGTCAATCCGTTTTCGCTCGGTCCGACGGCGTTAGCGAAGTTTCGCAATCAATCGATCGGCTTTGTGTTCCAGGACCACCATTTGTTGCCTCAGTTGAGTGTAATAGAAAATGTGTTAATTCCGGCCATGGCAACCGGCAAACCTTCGAGCGAAGCGGTCGAACGTGCGCAGCAGTTGATTAGCGATGTCGGTTTGAGCGAGCGCGTCAATCATCTGCCAGGTCAGCTCAGCGGAGGCGAGCGGCAACGCGTCGCCGTGGCCCGCGCTCTGCTGAATCGACCCTTGCTGTTATTGGCCGACGAACCAACGGGAAACCTTGATGCCGCGAACACCCAGCGTGTCGCCAAGCTGCTGTTCGAACTACCGAATCGCGAAGGGGCGATGCTGGTGGTCGTCACGCACAGCGACTGGATGGCCGGGCAAGCCCAGAGGTGCCTCAAACTCGCAGACCGCAAGCTGTAATGCTTGTGCCGCAAAAAAAATGTTATCGGCTGCCTGCCCGTCAATCGGATCGGCCAGGCCAGACACAGGCACGGAAGCGCTGGAAGCCTATGCCACTATAAACTCCTTCAGCTGAGAATCACTGAATGAAAACTCCAACCATCGTTTGCCTCTTGGTCGTCGTAAGCGGTGTTTGGCCCATAGGGAAAACGCTTGCCGCCGATCCGCCGAAGCGACCCAATGTGATTTGGATTATGGCCGACGACTTGGGATACGGCGATTTGGGTTGCTATGGACAGCAAGTGATCACTACGCCGCAGCTAGATCAGATGGCCGCCGAAGGGCTGCGATTTACACAATTCTACGCCGGTGCAACGGTTTGTGCGCCATCACGCAGCGTTTTGATGACGGGCTTGCATCATGGCCATACACGTGTCCGTGGAAATGCAGGGAAACTGAATCCGCTTGCTCAAGCCCTGCGCGCCGAGGATGTGACGGTGGCCAAGACGTTGCAGCAAACTGGCTATCGCACCGCACTCATTGGCAAATGGGGACTCGGTGACTTCGGTGCTGCCGATTCGGGGCTGCCTCGCAAGCAGGGCTTCGACGAGTTTTACGGATTCTTGAATCAACACCATGCGCATAATCATTTCCCCGATTTTTTATGGCGCAACGATACTCGCGACAAGCTGCCAAACATGGTTACAGCCGTTGACGACAATGGTGGCGGCTTTGCGACCGAAGCCAAAGTTTATGCAGATGATTTGTTCGCCGAAGAAGCGATTCAATTCGTGAAAGCGAACCAATCCAAGCCGTTCTTCTTGTATTGGAGCATGGTGGTTCCGCACGCTAACAACGAACGCAATCGCGAATTGAAAAACGGAGCCGAAGTGCCGGACTATGGACCTTATGCGGACAAGGATTGGCCGGATCCGGATCGTGGTCAAGCGGCCATGATTTCCCGACTGGATGGTTACGTTGGCAAGATGTTAGCAACACTGCGCGAGTTGGGGCTAGCCGAGAATACACTGGTCATTTTTACGAGTGACAATGGTCCGCACAATGAGAGCAGCCATAACTTGGAGCGATTCCATCCCTCAGGGCCGCTCAACGGCATCAAACGCAGTTTGACCGAGGGTGGCATTCGCGTGCCCATGATTGCGTGGTGGCCAGGAAAAATTCGGCCACAGCAAGTTTCAAACCATGTAGCTTACTTCGGCGACTGGATGTTCACCGCTGCCGAGCTAGCCGGAACACAAGCGCCCGCCCATTGCGATTCGATCAGTTTTTTACCAACGTTGCTGGGAGATTCCAGCAGGCAATTGAAACACGAGTTTCTGTACTGGGAATTTCACGAAGGTGGTTTCAAGCAAGCGGCCTTGTATGAAGGACGCTGGAAGGGGATTCGCAAGGGTGCGCCCGACGCGCCGATCGCCCTTTTCGACTTAGTAAACGACATCGCTGAAAAAGAAGATGTTGCCCAAGCTCACTCACTGATAGTTAAAAAAATCGAAGACTATCTCACCACGGCTCGAAGCGATTCGCCTGATTGGCGACCGCAATGGAAACCGTCCGGTCGCTGATCTCGCATGTCCCATTCTGGATCATCGGGATGAAGCTTACGCCCACCTATACCGATGTGTCTTTAATGGGTCGTGTATTTGGTGGGTCGCTCCTGCCGGGTGCGACCATCG